>PKCQ01000451.1 GCA_002862265.1 Planctomycetaceae bacterium
CTCGCCAGCATTGCCAAGGCGCAGGAGGTCGCAGTCGTTTCGATTGCAAATCTCGAACGTACGCTTGGCGATGTCTCTTATCTACTTCGGGCGAGCAATGTGCCCGAGATAGGTGGTCTCCTTAGCATCATGTCGATGCAGTACACCCAAGGTATCGACCAGAAGAGACCTATTGGGGCTACAGTCAAGATGGAAAATGGCATGCCCAACGCTGTTGTTTTCATGCCGATGACTGACACCGAGCAGTTCTTTGGTGCGCTTGCAGGCATGGGCGTTGAGCCTGACGATCTGGGCGACGGACTTTACGAGATCGACGCTGTCGGTCAGATCATTTATGCCAAAGACGCCAATGGCTGGATGTTCATGGGGCAGACCGAAGAGTCTGTTGCCGACACTCCTGCCAATCCCGCCGCTTTGCTTGGCAAGTTGCCAGAGACCTACGACTTGGCTGTAAAGCTCAACTTGGCGAATCTGCCGCAAGAGATGAAGGATATGGCTTTAGAGCAGATCAAGTTTGGTTTCGAGCAAAGCATGGCCATGCAGCCGGGACTGACTGAAGAGCAAATCGAAGCTAATCAAAAGGCTGGCGAAGCTTCCATCGAGCAGATGGAATCGGCTATCAATGACACCGAGCAAGTCATCCTTGGATGGGCCATCTCCGAAGACGAGCAGCGTACCTTCATGGATGGCGGTTTTCGCTTCGTAGAAGGCTCACAGTTTGCCTCTCAAGCGAATGCGGCTGCTAATGTCACATCGGACTACACCAAGTTTGTTTTGCCTGGAGCTTCCGCTATGTTCCGAGCTTCTTCCGTCATTGACGAAGCAGACCGTGAGATGGCTATCGCGAGTTTCAAGAACTCCTTCAACCAAGCTACCGCACAACTGGATCAGGCAGACATGCCACCTGAAGCGCGCGAACTTGTCGATGAGTTACTCGATGGCATGACAAATCTGATACTTCAAACCATCGAGAATGGCGAATTTGATGGTGCTGGCAGCGTCAGTGTTGCTGAAGGTGCCTTGCAAGTTTTGGTCGGCGGCAAGATCGGCGACGGCGAAGCATTGGCAAAGTTGGCCAAAGAGACTGTTGCAAAGCTTCCTCCTGGATTGCCACTGGATTTCAATTTCGATTACGAAACCTACAAAGGCATCACGCTGCACAGTGTAAGCGGCCCACCGATCCCTGATCCGAATGCAGTCGCTGTTTTGGGTGAAAACCCAAAGATCATCATCGGAACTGGACCGAAGAGTTTCTTCATTAACTTGGATCCAAACGGCGATGCGACGGTCAAGAAGTTGATCGATGCGATGTCCGACAGCCAGGACGTGAAGGTAACTCCTTTCGAAGGCTCCGTTGCCCTCGGTGCATTGATGGAGTTCGTTCATACGATCGAGCCCGACCCAACCCTTGGAGATCTGCTCCAAACGATTGGCGAGTACTCAGATAACGACAAGATCTCGATCTCCAGCCGCTTGATCAAGAACGGCTTCCTTTACCGATTCTCCATCGATGAAGGCATCCTGCAAACAATCGGTTCCGCCGCGAAGTCCGGCGTAGGCATGGGTGGCGGATTCTAGGAGCTGATCCTAGCATTGCCATTTGTCTGAAAAAACGAAAGCCGATCTTGGAGGTTTCAAGGTCGGCTCTTTTAACGCGCTGAAATGCCATTACAAACCGGCTGAAGTCATCAAGAATTTCGGCTGGCTCCAAAGCGAAAAGCTCATTTTCGCAGCCGGGCTTTCAGTAAATCGGTTTTTGCTAGCAAGTTTTTTTACACAATTTTTTGACATTCACTCCAACGCGGCGATTCGGCAGAATCCACACATGGCTCGTATCATTTGTGTGGCAAACCAGAAAGGCGGCGTGGGTAAGACTACGACTGCTGTCAATCTCGCGGTAGCGATGGCGACTGCAGGAGAGCGTACGTTGTTGATCGACCTCGATCCGCAATGCAACGCGACAAGCGGTTTGGGACAGGAGCCCTCCGAAGAACATCCGCTTCTACTAGAAAAACCGCTGCGAGAGAGTTTGCATCAGACGCGGTGGGAGAATCTTCGCCTGCTGCCTGGCAGCCGAAGTTTTGTTGATGTGGATCGCCTGGAACGCAGCGATCAAAGTGAATCCACCTTGCTGAAGCAGCATTTGGATGCCGGAATGGCCTCCTTCGACTACGTGCTGATTGATTGCCCGCCCTCGCTTGGACAGCTCACCCGAGCCGCGTTGAGTGCTAGCACTGAAGTGCTGATGCCCATCCAATGCGAGTATTACGCGATGGAAGGGCTGACGCAGATGATTCACGTCATCCGTGACGTGATGCAGCAGGGAGCCGGCAGATTGACCTTTGGCGGAATCCTCCTGACTATGTATGATCCCAGCTTGGAGTTGACCCACGAAGTCGATCACGAAGTACGCGAGTTTTTTGGAGACATCGTATTTGATACGGTGATTCCGCGCGACGTGGCCGTCTCAGAAGCGCCCAGCCATGCTTCAAGCGTAATGGATTACGCACCGCGATCACGTGGCTGTAGGGCGTACGTAGAATTGTGCATGGAGGTACTGGAACGTGACTAAGGACCGTCGTCTCGGCAAGGGATTGGCCGCTCTCCTGGGAACACCGCTGGAAGAAGAGAGTGTCGGAACAACAAGTCCCGTCTCTCCTGAATCAGGTGCAAAGGAAAGTCCTTCCTCAGTGGCACCTACTGCTCCCGCAACAAAGGCAACTTCCAAATCAGCTGGCAAGAACTGTCCTGCGTCCAAGACGGTCGCCAAGGAAGTTACCGGCTCTGTGCCGTTGCGAGAGTTCGACAAGCAACAGGGCGGCGCATTAGAACTCAGCGTTTACGAGATTGACAACAATCCGTTTCAGCCGCGACGCAAGTTCAACGAAGAAGAAATCAATTCGCTTGCGGAAAGTATCCGCGAGCACCAACAGTTGCAACCAATCTTGGTGCGACGTGTTGGCGAGCGTTACCAACTGATTAGTGGTGAACGTCGACTGCGAGCCACCATTCACGCTGGCTTGACCACCATTCGCGCGGAGATTCGCGAGGCCGACGATCGACTGGTGGCCGAACTGGCAATAGTCGAAAACTTGCAGCGAAAAGATCTGGATGCGATCGAAAAAGCGCTTTCATTCCGGCGTTACATCGACGAGCACAATTGCAAACAAGATGACTTGGCGAAGCGACTCAAGATCGACCGCAGTACAATTGCAAACTTGATGCGTTTGCTGGAGTTGCCCGAAGAAATTCAGCTTGGCGTTCAAGGCGAGAAGTTAACAGCGGGTCACGCACGAGCTCTATTGCCGTTAGGCGAAGAGGATCTGCAAATAGATTTCTCTAAGCAAATCGTCCAAGAAGGATGGAGCGTCCGCGCGACGGAACGCCATGTGACAGAGTATCTTGAAGCCGAAGATGGCGGACAGTCGGTAGGCAAGAAGAAATCACGTACTCGACCGTCGCCGCAAATCGCTTCGCTCGAGCAACACCTTAGACTATCGCTCGGCACCAAGACTGAGATTAAGCAGAGTGCCAGTGGCAGAGGCAAGATCAGTATCAGCTTTGCCAATCCTGATGAATTTGAAAGAATCTACGCCTTGATCTGCCCAGCGAAAGAAGGTCGTGCGGCGTAGTAGTTTGCCTAGTGAAAAACCGAACGGATCTGGCAAGAGCAGCCGTTCCTAGGTTTGTCATAACGCGTTTCCACTAACTTTTTGACGACTTCCTTTGCCTTGAAATCCACATTTCACTTGGAGCCTCATCATCGCAGACTGTGCATCGGCCAAGCTGCAGTGTAGGTGGCCTCCCATGATTCATCCGAATACGACAGGGGTTCTCGTAGTCGTTGTCGCATGCGTTGGATTCGCGCCGAATACGTTTGCCCAGCCAGCGAGCATTTCTACTCTCCCTCCCGTCCTGCAGGGCGGATACGGTGGCACCTACCAGCTGCCAATCGTCGCGTTTCCGGCACAACCACTGTTGCTTCCCCGTGCTCAGACTGGACCAGCTACCTCACCAGGGTTATCCTCGCCGGGGTTCCTGCCCCTTGGAACCCCCGCTCCACTACTTGGCCAGACAGCACCTGGAGCCATTCCGGGCTCCACTGCCGTAAATCCGAATCCCTTGCCGACGGCTCCCAATCCTGCAGTGGTTGCACCTCAGACGTTGCCTCGCACCGCTGCTCCTGCGATACCTCAAGGCGTGTACCCTCAAACTCTGGCGCCAACAGCAATGAGTCCTTGGGTTCTGCCAGGGGCGCAACCAAGTCAACTGCCGCCGGGAGCAGGCGTTAACTTACTTTCCCCCTTGCCCAATCGACCTCAAGTCAATCGTCCTAACGACGTCATCGCACCGCTAGACGTTTACCTAACTGAAGGGCGCACCGGGAGAGCGATTATCGGTGGTACGGTGAACAGCGATCTTGGCGTAGCGGGAAAAATCATTCTAGAGGAGCGTGATTTCAGCTTCTCCGAACTTGGACTTGGTTCAGGCTTCCTGCGTGGCGATGGGCAGCACCTTCGCGTGGAAATCATGCCTGGCAACGAGCTACAGCGTTATGCCGTGAGCTGGACACGGCCGAACCTGCGGGGCTACCTGCCATACAGCCTATCCGTCGGTGGATTCTATTACACGCGTGAACTCCGCGATTGGAGCGAACAGCGAGCTGGTGGACGCGTCAGTTTGGGCTTTAGCGATCAACGCGGTTTCTCACTGAGTTCCGAACTCCGTCTGGAGGACGTCAAACTATTCCAGCCTCGAACTATGGGCATTCCAGAATTAAACGCGGTACTTGGAAGCAACGACATGTACCGGGCAAGATTTCGCATCGCTCGTGACACGCGTGACAGCCCTTTTCTGAGCAGTGATGGTGGGCTCCTAGAACTGATCTTTGATCAGGCCTTTGGCGAACATGACTTTTCGCGTGGTTTGATCAATTGGTCTCGCTACTGGACCCTGCATCAACCCTTGGACCCTACCTCCGGTGCACGAACGCTAAGTCATTCGTTGCGTGTTGGGTTGACGGGATCACAGACGCCTATCTTCGAAAATTTCTACGCTGGTGGGTTTAGCACCTTGCGAGGATTCAAGTTTCGAGGTGCAAGTCCGCGAGTTGGTGACGTAGAAGTGGGTGGCGAATTCAGTTTCTTGGGCAGCTTAGAATATGGTCTACCGATCACTGCCGACAACATGTTGCGCGGCGTCGCATTCGTGGATTATGGCACGGTTGAACCTGACATTCAGCTGAACACGGAAGATTTCCGAGTTTCTCTCGGACTCGGACTGCGACTGTTTGTGCCAGCCCTGGGCCCAGCTCCTTTTGCCTTTGATTTTGCTTATCCTGTCACGTCGTCTCCTAATGACGAACAGCAGATCTTTAACTTCTTCGTTGGCGCGACACGATAAACCATGGAAGCAAAGCGGGCTGAAAATTGCTGGAGCCAGGCTTCAGCCGCTCGATCTTTGAAGTTCGACCGCCGGTTTCATCCCAGGTGCAAACGGCAGCTTGCTTCTCGCAAATGTGCTCGCTCGCTTAAAGTGCATGCATTTGTTCTCGTTATCGCTCGGTACTTGGGGCAATTCAAGGCCTGGACGTTTTACGACCAGTAGTGCTCGACCGACTGTCGCAAGAACGCGAGTGACTCGGCCATCTCTTCCATGCCATTCATCCCGTCCTCAATCGAGATCCAGCCCGAGTAGTCCTGCTCCCGGAGGATGCCGAAAATCGTAGCGTAGTCATTGAGTCCTTTTCCGGTGACTCCATGCTGCAGAATCTCGGCGTAGCCGACACTGTCTTCGACCGCTCGCAGGTCATCGAGCGTCGCACCTTCCACCAGGAACCTATCACTGGCATGCATGCTGACGACTCTCGGTGCAACCTCTCGTAGCAATCCCACTGGATCGTCACCCGCTACCACCGCATTGCTAGGATCATACTGGACACCAAAGTAGTCCGATTCGGGAATCAGCTTGAGCAGGTCCAGAAAGACGTCCATCTTTTGGGCGAACTCGGGATAACGCCAGTAGCCATCTTTGTAGTGATTCTCAATACCAAGGATGACTCCGAGCTCCTCGGCCAGCGGCAAGCAAGCCTTGATACCTTCGCTGGCGAGCTCGAGGCCTTGTTGTCGAGAAACCTCTGGATAGCGCTGCCCGCTCAGAACACGGCAAACCACTCCATCACCCCCAAGCAATCTTGCTACGCGGATCATATCCTGCTGGTAAGCGATTGCTTTTTCGCGATTTGCTGCATCGGGAGAAGTGAAGTCGGGCGAGCAACAGAGCATAGGCATCTCAAATCCCGCTTCACGAATTGCCGATCCCACTCCTTGTAGGTACTCTTGCTCGAGACTTAGGAAGAAACCCTCGTACATTTCAAGGCCGTCGGCATCGAGCGATTTTGCCATCTCGATCCATTCAAACACCGTCATAGTGCGATCTTGCGAAATCGTATCCAAGTAGCACTTCGGGAAGGCACTGATTTTGGGCTTCATCTTTTGACCGTTTGCTATGGATTCGATTTCAGCATCAACTCGACTGCTTCGCACCCCGTCATCCCAACTTCAATTCCCAACTCTTTGGCTTGCGGTGTCATTCCGACGATCGACGCATCGAGAAGGTCTTCCGGGACGCAAAGTGGTTTTTCAGGTGTTCCCTTGACAATCGCAATCGCCTGCCCAAACTCAGCTGGGGTTTCAAGGTCGTAGATTCCACAGCCAACGATCCCTGCTTTGGTAAGGATCGAAGTGTACTGTCCGCCACACCAACGCTGAGCAGTTCCCAAGGCCATTCCGTTCTCGAATTGCATTGGCTGGCTGTTGGATTGTGGCAATTCCTCTGCGGTCATCAGGGTCTCCGGCGTGCTGGTTATCAGTCTAGAACAAGGGAGAGAAACTTTGCAGATGGGGCGTGCGGGTTAGGCCGGACTATCCACGACTCGAAATTAGTTCACGAAGCTTAAGCTTGCTGACTTTGCCACTGCCTGTCAGAGGCAATGCGGAAAGACACTCAACGCGATCAGGCATCCACCATTTCGGCGCCCTCCCCGCCAGGAACTCATGCACAGCCTCACGAGACAACGTCACTCCATCCTTCGTTTGA
>PKCQ01000453.1 GCA_002862265.1 Planctomycetaceae bacterium
CGTTGGAACGCAGCGCTCGCGACTTATGCGATCGAGATTCCGTCGATGAGATCTACCGTGTGGCGGACAAACAAGTGCGATCCAACCGGCAGGGTAATGATTACCTGCTGCTGCAAATGATGGATCGTACCGGTCAGATAAGCGGACTACGTTGGAATGCAGGCCAGTCGCTTTACGAGACTTTTCAAAAAGGGGACTACATCCGCGTGATGGGTAATGCTCAGCTTCATAATGGTATGTTGCAGATCATTGTGCAAGACTTTGAAGTGGTACCATCGGCCAAAGTCAACATCGAGGACTTCGCCAAAACCAATGCCAAGGAAGCCGAAGAGCTGCTCCAAGAGCTGCACTCCACGCTGGGTAGATTCAGCAATCCACATCTGCGCCGCTTCGCGACTTCATACTTAAACGATGAAGCGTTAATGGACAAGTTTCGTCGTGCACCCGCAGGTATCAAAACGCACCATGCCTACGAAGGCGGCTTGATGCGGCACGTAATCGACTTGCTTCGCATCGCGGTCGCGATCGCTCCGAACTATCCTCAGCTAGATGTGGATATGCTGCTGCTTGGCGTGTTCTTGCATGACCTGGGCAAAGTGGACGAGCTGAGCTACGACGGCGAGCTCTCCTACACCGACTCTGGTCAATTGCTCGGCCACTTGGTACAAGGTGCAGCGGAACTCGAAAAGCGTGCGCTTCGCATCGAACGCGAGTCAGGTGAAGCAGTACCAGGAGAGATTCTCTTAAGACTGCAGCACATGGTGATTAGTCATCATGGAGTGCTTGAGCATGGTAGCCCCAAAGTTCCAATGACATTGGAAGCCATTGTTCTGGCTCACATCGATGATCTCGATGCCAAAGTCAACAACGCGATCGAAGTCGTCGAAGCTGACCGCAACACCGACAGCGAATGGACCGCCTACCACCCCAACATGGGCCGCAAGTTCTACAAGCCCTCATTTCGTAAGTAACCAGGCTGGAGCATAGGATTTAGCCGATTTCGTCTCGCCCACGCACCTTACCGAGACATCTCGCGGCAACATAAGCATCTCCTAGAACCGGTACGAACCCCCAGCGGAAATCCTCCCCAAATTCTAACCAGCGACAATCTGCCCAGTGTTCTGCGGCAACTTCCACAGGGGTAATTAAACTGGGCTCATCTGATTTGCGGAGGGTAGTAGATTGAGCAATTTGATTGATAGGCTACCACCCGGTCCTGGCGGCAGCAAACTTCTGAATACACTGCAAGTTCTCAGGAATCCGCAAAAAGCATTCTCGAAGTGGTTCGAGCGCTATGGCGATCCCTTTCTGGTTCACGCGCTGAACGGGCCAATCGTCGTTACTGGCAACCCCAAGTTAGTCAAGCAAGTTTTCTCCCATAGCGCAGCAGAATTCGATGCTTTCGGCAAAAGAGCCCTCGTCCCAACACTTGGCGCTGGCTCAATGCTCGCCATCGATGGTGAGCAACATCGTCAAGAACGCAAACTCATGATGCCCATGTTCCACGGGCAGCGGATGAAGTCGTATGGCAGTATCGTGCGACAGGCGACCCTGGCGAAAATGGCAGAGCGACAGTCAGCGACATCCTTCCAAATGCTGGATGTGACCACAGCTGTCTCACTACAAGTCATTATTGAAGCGATCCTGGGAAGCCAGGACGAAGACACAACCTTGCGACTAATGCGACTTGCCAGGGAAACGATTCGACGATCGTTGCCAATACTCTTCTTTTCGCCAAGGTCACAAATCTCTTTCTTTGGGCTCAGTCCTTGGGATCGATTCCTTGAAGCTCGCAAGCAACTGCGAAATGCCTTCGACGAGGAGCTGTCACGACGCAAGCAGAATCCCAAACCAAGCGAAGATGTATTCTCGCTTCTAATGAATGCTAAGTACGAGGACGGTTCCGGCATGAGCTCCAATCGAATGTTCGACGAGCTTGGAACTTTTCTTTTTGCAGGACATGAGACGTCCGCCATCGCGATGGCATGGGCAACTTACTTTCTACTTTCCGCTCCCAACAAGCTGGAAAAACTTAAGAAAGAACTCGCGTCCTGCGATTCAAGCGATCCAGCGGAGCTTGCAAATCTCCCGTACCTCAAAGCCGTCGTATCTGAAACCCTACGTCTCAACCCAATCGTCACGGAAGTCTTGCGCGTACTGAACAAACCGATGGAATTCGCTGGGTATCAACTTCCAGCAGGTGTAGCACTCGCACCAGCGACTGTAGCGGTCCACTACAACGAAGAAATCTATCCTGATGCAAAGGCGTTCATTCCCGAGCGCTTCCTGGAACGCAACTTTGCATCCAACGAGTATTTTCCGTTTGGCGGGGGAGCTAGACGGTGTGCAGGTTCTGCCTTTGCACTGTACGAGATGACGATTGCGCTTGGAACGATTTTTTCAAAATATGAATTAGAACTCCTAGAAACTCGACCAGTTCACCCTGTTCGCCGAAACGTGACGATGGGACCGTCGAGCGGAGTTCGCGTCGCGATCCGGGCTTGAAGCAGAGCGTTCTCAAGCCACATACAAGACAGCGTGGTACACAGCGACTGAACAGAAGCTACGAGAGTGGATATTAGATTAGGTTGCCGCGAGCGACCGTCGCCGGAGTTGATCCAGCACCACAGCTACGATGATCACGCAACCGATAACGATATGCGTGTATGTGGACGAAATCCCCCACATCGTGCAACCATTTGAGATCACCACGAAAATCATGGCGCCAATCACTGTCCCAATAGCCGAACCTCGGCCTCCTGTTAGGCTCCCCCCGCCGAGCACAACTGCGGCGATAATCTCGAGCTCTTTGCCTTGGCCTTCGATCGGATTCATCGTTTTGCTATTGGCGAGCGCTGCGACACCTCCGATGGCAACAAACACGCCTGCCAGACAATAAACACAAAGAACTGTGCGAGTCACGTTGATACCGCAAAGTCGTGCTGTAGACTCGTTGCTTCCAATCGCATAGATATTTCTCCCGAAGACTGTGTATCGAAGCACTGCGGTCAGAAGAATGGCAAGCACTATGGCAAGAATTGCATTGGTGGGTATGTACGGAATCAGATAGTACTTTTCCGCGACTGGACCCGTATAGCCCATTTCAAGCCATCCCGGGCGATAGTCTCTGCCTACCGTTACCGTTGCCTGACTGGAAACAATTTGGCCAATGCCGAGAAATATCGACATGGTTCCAAGCGTGATGATAAAGGGCACCACTTTGGAAAGGCTAATAATTGCACTATTGATAAGGCCACATACGGAACCTACAAGCACGGTTAGCATCAGGACACCAAGCACGTAGGAGCCGAACTTGGGTTCGTCACTCGTCATCGGCAGAGCATTGAGCGTGACTGCCATTACCGTTCCACTGAGCGTGAGCGCAGTGCCAGCTGAGAGATCGATTCCACCCGAAATAATAATCATGGTCATACCCAGAGCTGGTATAGCGATTAGGGCCGCTGGGCCCATCATGATGCGGATGTTATTCATCGAAAGAAAAGTCCCGCTTCCTTGTATGAAATCGACACAAGCGAAGAACAGGACAATCGCGACGAGAGCGAAGAATGGCCCGGCCTGCGAGCGCGATAGCCAACTAAAAAACTTTGCGAACTGATTCATGAGCCAGACGAAGCCTCTTCTTCCGCCAACCCAATGGCGCTTTTTAAAATCTCATTCTCAGACCAATCCGCCGCATCGCGGACTTCGCAAAGCTGACCTCGGTCCATCACGCCAATCCGATCACAAACCGCCAGCAACTCTGGTAGATAGGAACTAACAAAAACTATTGTCTTGCCCTCTGCGGCCAACTCGCCCATCATGCGATAGATCTCAGCCTTCGTACCGACGTCGATCCCTTTGGTAGGCTCGTCCATGAGCAAAATATCTGACTCTTGATGCAAGATCCGGGCAATCGCAACCTTCTGCTGGTTGCCGCCAGAAAGCTCGGATACAAGCTGATGGCCGCAATGAGCTTTCACCTCGACCTTCTGCATCAGTTCCATCGCTTTGACATCTCTCTTTCGCAAGTTCAAGATTCCAACTGTCGAGTAAGGACGTAAATTGCTAATCGTGATATTTTCAATAATCGACATATCCTGGGCCAGACCCTCTGATTTCCGGTCTTCCGACAACATGCCAAAACCAGCACGCATTCTTGCGCGAACTCCAGGGCCAACATAACGCTTTTCTTTGCTTATACCTCCACGCGCGGTATCGAGCCCGAACAAACAGCGGAGCAGTTCAGTGCGTCCTGAGCCCACTAAGCCCGCCACTCCAAATATCTCTCCCGAACGCAGTTGCAAGCTTACTGACTTGGGATAGCCAGAACCGGTGATATCCTTTGCCTCGACCCAAGTATCCCGTGGTTCGTGCGGTGCGACGGGAAACAGATCGTCCACATCGCGTCCCACCATCAAGGAGACGATCTCCTCGTCAGCAACTGCGGCGACATCACCACTTCCGACACTGTGCCCGTCACGAAGTACCGTGTATCGATCTGCCACGCGACGAACTTCTTCCAGAAAGTGACTGATGTAAACAATTGCTATACCACTCGCCTTGAGTCGATCGATAATCTCAAATAACCGAGCAACGTCTCTCTGAGGTAAAGAACTGGTCGGCTCGTCGAACAAAATGACTTTCGCGTCACTTGCTAGCGCCCGAGCAATCTCTACAAGCTGCTGCGTTGCTACTGACTGTTCCCCTGCCCTTGCCCGCGGGTCAAGCTCTGCGAGACCCACCGTTTCCAACGCATCTTGGACTCGCCCACGTTGCTTGGCGCGAAAAAGAGAACCTCCACCCGTTCCGACTTGGCCCAGCAAGATGTTGTCTTCCACAGACAAGTCCGGAGCCAGATTCAGCTCCTGATAAATCATCGCGATTCCGGAACGACGGGAACTCGATGGCCCAGTTGGCTGAAATGCTTGCCCGGCTAACTTGACGCGACCTGAGTCCGCACGATGAGCACCGCTCAGCACTTTGAGCAGCGTGCTTTTACCTGCTCCGTTTTCGCCGATCAGAGCCAGCACTTCGCCCGCATTCACTTCCAAACCAACATTGTCCAGAGCGATCGTTGGCCCGAATCGCTTGCAGATCTTTTGCATTTCAAGCAGTGGCGACGCGGACATGAATCTTAAGAAAGTAGGTGCTGCTGAGGACGGATTTACATCTTCGATTGGATCACGAGCTTGCCGTCAACAATCGGAGGCACTTGCGAATCGATAGAATTAGCCAAACGTCAAACTTATCGATCAGTGCGAAGAGACTAATGTAATCGAAACCAGACCTTTCGGAACGACAAGCGAATAGCCAACACCCAACTTCTCGGAAACAGGACACCACTTCTTGGCTAGAAGTGGAGTTAGGAAAGAAGTACTGATGACACACCAACTACTACCTTTCGACGCGTGTGAATCGGCAAAGGAGTTTCGCGAAGCACTCGATTCCTTTGTCAACGCTTAGAGGAGGATCGTCAAATTCTGGCGGCAGTGCTCGTCGGCAGCTTGAAAGAAAAGCTGATGTGGCGCGAGCTGCCAACCGGCCCTTTGGATCATCGAGGCCGATGGAGTGACCTGGCGAATCGCCAGTGACTGCGACGAAACAGGGATCTTTCGCTGCTTCGTCAAAGACGGCATCAATAATTCATGACGAAGTCATTCCCGGGACGCGTTTCAAGCACATGGTCGAAGGCTTTTCTCGGACCGCGTTCTCCTGTAACTTCTCCGCCAAACGTAAACTTGTTTAACTCGATGATTCTGCGATTACTAAATGGTCTAAATGGTTTGACTCGGCCAACATGGTCGCCATGGAGGATCAAGCCAACGAGCGCACGGCAGCCACAACTTGGATTATCGAATCAGCCCGCTACGCTCGCATTTAGGCTCACCACAAAGAAGACTTGCAGCTCGGGTTCGAATCAGTGCCGTGGTTCGCACACAGCATGGCTTGCGTCCAAGTAATCGCTGCGGGAGAGATCTAAGAGCATGCTGCCGTCTAACGATGTTGAATGACCAGCACGTAGGCGACTGGACCAGGTAAGTTACCGACGAATCTCTGGACCATGCTACCCTTGTGCACTAGAGCCAGTTTAGCCCGAGGATTCACATCACAAATGATCGGGAAAGGTTGAAAAGATTGGTCGAGTTTCTTACTTCATCCAGAAAAACGCGAACTAGATCGACAGTCCGATTCACGGCGACGCCTACGCGTCGAAACCGGTGCGATTTTTCATCCTGGAGCGCGGGGGGGCTTGGCTGGCATCTCAACTCAGCGCTTTTGATTCAGCGGGCTTTCGCTAATGTCGTATAACCGCCAAGACTACTTAACGGTAACGGACATCTAGTTGCATTTGCAGATCGCAGAATTGCCCTCGTGAATCCACGACAAGCTATGGTCTAGGGTTAACGTTCGCGGTGAAGGACGGTGTGATTTCTGCAACGGGGACCCTTTGGGATCGGTTTGTCGGCACACTTTTGGTGTATTTGCCGCCTGCATCTTTAACTCGCTTGAGCCCAGACAGCCGTCCCACAGTATGGGCACGCCTAGAGCCTATCATCCATGCTTGTCCAACCCTGTTAGCTCGCTGGCTAGGATGGCGATGCCATTGTCTCGACGCCTCGCACCTTCGCTCGATTCGACTTGGGAAGCAAAATGTCCCTTCGGCACTCACCCATCAATGCAACTACTTACCCTTTTTTTTCCGTATGCGTTCTTTGGCGAGGCGTTCGTATTGGTCAGTGATGGCTTGCCACTCGTCCTGTAGTTCGCGGGCTTTGGCGGGCATCTCGACTCGGAGATCGTTCGACTCGGCGCGGTCTTCAGTCATGTCGTATAACTGCCACGACTCATTCTTCGCGGCAACAAACTTGTAGTTGCCTTTGCGAATCGCACGATTGCCTTCGTGTAACCACCATAGGCTACGCTGTGGATTGATATCCTCGGAGAAGGATGGAGTAATACTTGCACCAGGACTCTCAGGAATCGCGTTACCATTGAATTCGTTCGACCACTTGCCACCGGCTAGATCGACGATGGTGTGAGGAATGTCAACGACGTGGCCGACGCGCTGGCGAAGCTCTCCGCGGGC
>PKCQ01000058.1 GCA_002862265.1 Planctomycetaceae bacterium
AACTCCTCGAGGAGTTTGTCGCTCAATTCTGGTTCGTCGCAGACGAAGTAGCGTACGAGTTTTCGGCAAATGAAGAGTGCCGTGTCCTCGCGCTCGAGTACGATTCTGATGGCATCCTCACCGTCGAGCTTTCCTGACTCACCAAGTATTGTTTTTGCGTTCCGGTCCTGCTGGTAGCGATTCTTCCGGAATTTGTCGTTCTTAATTTCCCAGCCTGTGAAGCATCGAGCCAATTCTTGGACGTCTTGTTCTGAGTATTTTCCTTCGCCTAGGCAGAAAAGCTCCATCAGCTCGCGCGCAAAGTTTTCGTTTGGTGCAGTCTTGCGATTGGAGACCGAATCCAAATAGATCAGCATGGCTGGATCTTGCGCAATGCCTTGTACGAGTTTGGCAAAAGAGCCCAGAGCGTTCTCTCGCAAAAGCTTGTTTTGTTGCCATATTAGCTTCGAGATCTGAACCTTGGCGGCGCTAGTCGCAAAGTGCCCATGCCAGAAGAGAGTGCACTTTTCCAGCAGTGGGTTCCTTGTGTGCAACAAACGGTAGACCCACGCGGCGGAGAGCGTCTCGGGCTCACCTGATGCTAGGATCACACGAGCCAAGCTGTTTGCCTCTTCCTCAAAATTCTTGTCGGCCTCACCTTGTTCCATCAATAAGCGGACCGCTGCAGACGGAGTCAGGTTTTGAATCGAAGCCAGTTCATCGGGACCGCCACCGAACCCTGCGCGACGCAACAAATGTGCAGCTTTTCGCTTCGTGAGGCGGCCCGGTGCCTCGCAAGGCTCCCAGGCCCATTCAGGATCGATCTGCATCATTCCTTCACGCATCAAGGAACCTTCTCGGTTGGGCCGCCGGAATGCAGCTTGAGCGTTGTTTTCAGTTCCAGGTGGTCTGCGGCAACCAGAAGCTTCATTTCAGCACCTTTGACGAAACTTAAGATTTGCATCAGGAGTCCAATCTCCGCTTGAGCCTGTTCCTTGGCGTGCCCATTCTCCAGCATGTTTTGCGCAATAAGCTGCTCTTGATTATCGAGAAGGATGGAATGCAGAGTGCCTGCATCGAGTGTGGCCGCTGTATTGGCACTGGCTATATCTGTTTCTAATTCAGATGAGGCGAGTTCTTCCGCAAGCTTTTTCGTGGAAGCAATGACCAGATTGTCTTTGGTGAAGACCACTGCCGGCGCAAAATTGTAATAGATCGGGGCAGATTCCGCCTCTTCTCCTTCAAGGTCACTCGCGTAGGTTGCGCTGATGATTTCGTAGTTTTCTTCGCGTCGCCAGTCCATGTCCAAAGGAGGGGTTCCACCCTCCATCGCCCCAAAGATATTGATAAACCCAATTAAGCTTTGGAAAACGCGGCGAAACTCTTTGGTTGTCTTCTCTGGTGCAAGCATCTCAAATCGCAGGCCGAAGCTCGGGAGTTTGATAGCAGGGCGAGGCAGGATACTGGTAAAATCTTGTCTTGCCGCAACGAGTTGTAAATGCGGCCCGAGGGCGCCGAGTATGTCTTCGCCAAAGTCCTTACCTGAGAAGAAAATTGCCAGCTGTGATTCGGCTTGTGCCATGCCTTCGGCTGCTTGCTCCGTCATCAGATCTGCGGCTCGCAGCCACATTTGGGACAAGTCGCGGTAGCCGCTGAGTGCAAAGACTTGGTCCGCCGTCTGGGCCAATCCAGGTGCTTGTGCGTCTCCATTTTTTCCGAAGAAGTATTCGCGATCTTCGCCAGCCCAGGCTTTGTCATGCGGCGTGGATATCGATAACTGCAACCGCGATTGTTCGACTTGCAGGCTGGCTGCGATCGTTCCCGTTTGCTTGAGCGTGCTCGTCACGCCGCCGAAAAGCATCTCGGCTAGCGGGTTGTCTGTTTTCCCTGAGTAGAGGGCAACCGCTTCGCCTGATTCTCGAACTGTCGTCGCATCGATGTAGGACCATACTAAGAACTTCTCTGGGCGAAGTTTCATTGCTTGCTGGAAGTGTTCCGTTTCGAGAAGAGATTGTTTTTGTGCGAGTGTGTTGCTAAGCGTGAAGGAACCGGAAGTGCGAAGCCTCACGATCTGCTCGAGGAAAGGCTTTTTGTTCGAGAGCACATACCAATCATCTAGATCTGCGAGGAAACCGTCGTTTCGGATGGAGTAAACTTCAAAGCCATTTATTTCCTGCGTGCGAATCGGATCGGCAACGGATCCCTTCTTAACGCCACCACGAATGAAAGGAAATAAGGTTCGACGAATCGTATCAAGGCTTTTGCCATTTTCCGCGTGAATTAGCAGAGCCACGGACTCATCCGTGGGTTCTGCAGCGAAGTAGATTCCACCAGCAGACAAAGTTCCGACGAGTTCCGGCCAGCGCTGGCCCATGCTGGCTTCAAGCAACGCAACACCACCACGGAGGGCCAAGTACTGAGGCGTGGCAAAAAGCTGTTGATAAGTCGGGAGTTCTTCCAACTCGTGGCGGATCGGGTGATCAAGAACCAGATCGACGGTATGCGAAAGGTCTTGAACCTCCGCAAACACAATCGTATTGCCTGGCAACATGGAGGCTGCCTGTTCGGCTCCTAACGTTTGAGCATTTACTCGTGGAGCTTGTAAAGGTAGGAAAAAGGCAAATGAAGCGGCCAAATAAAGCCGTGAATATTGGGAAAGCATTCGCGGATTTCGCATCATCGGTGCTCGCTAAGGTGAATGGCAAACAGGGATTGTAACGGATCGATCAACTCTCGAAGCGGTAGTCTTTAATACTCGGATATGCTTCGGCGGTTACAAGAACATTGGGACTACGTTTCCACAATGGGCAACTTTACTCCAGCCCGCTAGCAAACTAAATTGTTCCTCTACAACCTACCAATCGAGTTTGAAGACGATCCGTTCTCTGAGATCCTTGTGAACACGCCGATAAAGAATTTCTAGTCAATTGAGACCCCCAAATGAAAAAAAATATTACTCAAACGATGCCCGCAGTACTGCTTTGCGCCGCATTCGTGCCGGCTTTCGCTGCTGCCAATGAACCTGTCGTAGCAACCGGTATGCTATCTCATCCGGAAAAGCTAAGCGGCTGGGAAATGCTATTTGATGGCACCACTACAGAGAAATGGCGGAACTACAAAAAAGATGCTGTGTCGGATGGCTGGAAAGTCGAGGAAGGCGCTCTCGTCCGTTTCGGGAAAGGCGCCGGGAACATAATCACTAAAGAGAAATACAAGTACTTCGAGCTCTCCTTGGAATACAAGATTTCCAAGGGCGGTAACAGCGGCATCATGTTCCACGTGACCGAGGAATTTAATCAGCCATACCAGAGCGGTCCTGAGATACAGGTGCAGGACAACATTGATGGGCATGATCCGCAGAAGGCAGGTTGGCTTTATCAGATGTACCAGCCACGTGGTGGATTGGACGCGACACGGCCGGTCGGCGAATGGAATCAAGTTTTCTTGCGCATCCACCCGCAGCAATGCGAAGTGTCGATGAATGGAAATTTGTACTACCGATTCAAGTTGGGTAGCAAAGACTGGAAAACAAAAGTTGCCAATAGTAAGTTCGCAAAATGGGAAGGCTTCGGTGATGCTGGCAAAGGACACATTTGCTTGCAAGATCATGGCAATTTGGTCTCTTATCGTAACATCAAAGTGCGTCGGCTTAGTGATGAAGGATCGGCTCCACAGCCAATTACAGGCAAGCTCGGCATGAAAGGAGAACTAGCTTTTCCGAATCTGAAGTGGGATGGCTGGAACGCGATTGACGAAGCTGGCAAAGTTCGCCCGCTGCGAATCATGGAGTTGACTTTTGCCAAGGGCGACGGCAATCGTTTGTTCGCCGCAGCGCAGAATGGAGCTGTTTTTACCTTCGAAAACAGCCGCGATGTTGAAAAGGCCGACATGATTCTCGATCTGCGTGACACTGTAACGCAGTGGAACACCCGTGGAGCAAATGAAGAAGGCCTTCTCGGCTTGGCGATGCACCCGAATTTCATTAAGAATGGGCAATTCTTCGTCTACTACACGCACAAAGATGATCACCGAAGTGTGGTGTCTCGTTTTGTGATGAAGGACGGCAAGGTTGATCGAGAGGCTGAAGAAACGATTCTCGAAATGCCACAGCCATTTCAGAATCATAATGGCGGCTCGATTGAGTTCGGTCCAGATGGCTATCTTTACATCGGCACCGGTGACGGCGGGTTCCGAAACGATCCTGAAATCAATGGGCAGAATTTGAGCAGCCTACTTGGCAAGGTTCTACGTATCGACGTCGATGGTGACAATGCTGGCAGGTACGGTATTCCTGACGACAATCCATTCGTTGGTGTCAACGGTGCGCGTGGGGAAGTCTACGCGTTCGGACTTCGAAACCCGTGGCGTATTTCCTTTGATAAATCTACCGGCCGTTTGTGGGCAGGTGACGTCGGCCAAGAGCTCTGGGAAGAAGTCAATGTCATCAAGAAAGGTGGCAACTACGGCTGGAGCAGTCGCGAAGGTAATTTCGCGTTTGGCAACAAGGAGCAGCCCAACGTCGATGTTAGCCCCGTTGGTCCTGTTTGGGCCTATGATCACTTGGCAGGTAAGTCTATTACCGGCGGTCGTGTCTACAACAGTGGCCGTATCGCGGCACTGAAAGGCAAGTACGTTTATGCCGACTATGTAACCGGATCAGTCTGGGCCTTGACCTACGATGCTGCGACAGGCAAGGCGACTGCCAACGAACAGGTAATTGCAGGCGGTGTGCCGATCCTGGCCTTCGGTGAAGATCAAAACGGCGAGATCTACTACACCCTGGCCAACGCCAAAGAGCAGATCTTCCGCTTCAGCAAGTGAGCTGTAGCAAGGTTCGCTAGGGCCCTAGCTATCATGTGAACGCTAACAAACGCCTGAGTTGCCCTCAGGCGTTTTGCTTGTTTGTAATCACAGGTCATCGCATTACGGTAAAATACAAGAGGCTTTGTTCTGATGGGCACGACGGAAGACTTGCATGAGAGTGAATCAGACAACAGCAAACTTCCCATCGGAATTGCTCTAGGGGTTTCGATAGGAACTACAGTCGGTGTTTCGACTGGTAATATTGGCCTCTGGCTTCCGATTGACGTGGCAATCGGAGCTAGCCTCGGTGTGGGGCTGAACACAGCGGCAAAGCAGGAAGGCTCGAATGAAGAATCCGGATCGAATGAGACTTCAATGTAGGTGCACAGTCATAAATGTCCTTCATGGAAAAAGTCCTCACAGAACCTGCGTTGGATAACAAGTTTTCCTTTTAGCGATTGCCATGTGAATAGAGATTATGGGTGAGTCACTACGGATAGAAGAGTTCTTGAAGTGCTCGTGGTTTGCTGTCGCCGGCGCGTCAAGTAACCGGGAGAAGTATGGGAACAAAGTCCTTCGCTCCTACTTGCGAGCAGGGTTACAAGCTGTGCCAATCAATCCACGAGCGGAGGAGATTGAAGGGCACGTTTGTTTTGCAAGTCTGACTGCAGCGATCGCGGCGTTTCCGGGGTCCACCCCAGGGCTATCGGTCATTACGCCACCAAAGATCACTGAGTCAGTCATCGAAGAGGCAGTCACGCAAGGTGTTCAGCACATCTGGTTGCAACCTGGGGCAGAAAGTGAAAATGCGGTGAAGATCGCCGAGGATGCTAGCTTGCAGCTGATTTCTGGAGGCCCCTGTGTTCTGGTGCAACTAAGATTCCGGGATGTCTAAAATGTAGTGGTGAACAATGTTTTGATGGAAATGGTGGACCCGGATGATAGGCTTGAGGGCACCCATTCGACGGTGTGCTGGATTCGGCGAGGCTGTTGGGCAACCTCGTTTGCGGCGGCGTTACTATGGAGCTACGCTTTACGGACTGCCCAGAACTTGGAAAACGATATTCACGTTGCCCGTGAGCGATTATGACAAGCTAGCCAGGAACTGGCCTCGCCAAAGAGTGAAGATGTCTGGCCTCAGCTTGCTGTCATCATCGAAAACTGCGATCGGGTGAACTGAAACTGTGGTTGGATGGAGAGGCTGTGGTCCAACTCTTACGAGGAAATATCTCCGTACGTGAATCCGTCGATCGGTGTTTTTGTAAGCGGAGCGATAGCTAACGAAAACGGACAGGCGTTCCGATTCTGCTCGAAGGCATAGTATTTGGGCGCAGAGGCTACATAACGGGTGCGCTACGCCTGTGGCTCGGACCGCCTGAAACTTATCGCAGGCAGTTTCCTGCCCCGAAGGAAAAGCCTGAGTAGTTTGGCGAGTCATAGGACCTCGCCCATCGGATCATGTTTTCGTCTAAAATGATTACCCCGCAGAGGACAAGATGTAGCGTCCCTTGCTTACCACCTCTCATCTGCTGAATTTAAAATGACTACTTTCCAACTGCGCGGCCTGCTGGTCTGCGCCTGCCTCGTTTGGCCGATTCAGGTTTTTTCTGCAGAGCCCAGCAGCAAAGCAGCTCGGCCGAATATTGTCATCGTGCTTGTCGATGACATGGGCTTTTCCGACATTGGCTGCTACGGCGGTGAAATAGAAACTCCAAACTTGGATCGGATGGCTGCTGGCGGATTGCGATTCATGCAGTTTTACAATGCGGGGCGATGCTGCCCGACACGGGCAAGCTTGATGACTGGGCTTCACCCGCATCAAGTTGGCATTGGGCATATGACCGAGCCGCCAGAACGCAGGCTTGGCTTTGAAGGCGCCTACCAAGGACACCTGAACGACAATTGCACTACCATCTCAGAAGTCCTCAAAGCGGCCGATTACCACACTTTGATGGTTGGCAAATGGCATTTGGGCTATCACGAGCAAGCCGACTGGCCGACGAACCGTGGCTTTGACAAGTTTCTTGGGGGCATCTCGGGTGCATTCAACTACTTCAAGCCGGAAGGCTCACGTGGTCTTACAAATGGTACAGAGCCTTATGAAGCCGGAGATGACTTTTACGCCACGGACACCTTTACGGATATTGCTTGCAATTATATTTCCGAAGCAACCAAAGCGGATGACAAACCCTTCTTTCTTTATCTCGCCTTCAACGCTCCGCACTGGCCGCTGAATACGAAGATGGCCGAGTTCAAGAAGTACAAAGGGACGTACCGTGAAGGC
>PKCQ01000076.1 GCA_002862265.1 Planctomycetaceae bacterium
GTTTTCCCTCAGAACATCGAGATGGCCTTCGAGCTGCCAAATACTTCAGGCAATCTACAAACCCTTTACTACTCAATCAGTGAAATCCCGGCTTCTACTGGATACTCGCACCGCAAAGCCGATCAACGCGTCGGATACTTCACGACTTCTTACGAAGATTATGGCAAGTACAGAGAGAATGAAGTTGCAATCAACTCCATCAATCGTTGGCACTTGCAGAAACGTGATCCAAGTTTGAAGTCGTCGCCACCAGTTAAGCCTATCACCTTCTACCTCGAACACACCACTCCCGTTCGCTACCGCTGTTGGGTGAAAGCAGGAGTTGAATACTGGAACGACGCTTTCTAAGCCGTCGGTATCTCAGATGCAACCCTTATTCCCTACCAGGATAAAGCTACTGGCCAGAACATGGACAAGGATCCAGAAGATGTCCGCTACAACTTCATCCGCTGGCTAAACAATGACGTCTCAACTGCGATCGGTCCAAGCTGTGTTTATCCTGAAACAGGACAGATTCTCGATGCCGACATCGTTTCGACGGACGGTTGGATTTGGTACTTCAATGAAAGCTTCCAGGACTACATGCCTTTGGTTGCTGTGCAAGGTATGAATGCTGAGTCGCTGGCATGGTTGGCTCAACATCCAAACCGGGATCCAAGAATCCGTTTTGCTGAGCCGTCGCAGAGAGCACATATTGGCAGCAAGATTCGCTCGCAGCTCACACAACCCCAGGCCGGCCATGCGGCTGCTCAGTGGAGCACGCCGCTGCTGGGCGATGATCCGCTCGACGGGTTGGTTGGATGCACGAGCCAAGTCAACGGAATGTGCCTCGCAGCGACCGGCCGACGCATTGACACTACGGTGATGCGTATGATTCTGTCCATGGGGCCAGAAGCACTATTCGGCGAAGACGATAACGACGAGTCCAACACAAAGAAAAAGTCGAAGGAAGAAACCAAAGACGAGAACGACGCCAAGGAAGATAAGGAAGAAGGCGACAAGGTTAACGATCAGAAGAAGGAAGAGCCGGAGTAACCCGCTGCACCTGACAAGCCAAAGTTAGATGGCATGCCAGTATCCTTTATCGGACCGCTGTCTGCACATCTGGTTGCACACGGAGTAGGATACACTCTTGGATTGCGACACGACGTCAAGGCAAGCTCGATCTACACGTTGGCAGAAATCAGTAGCGGTGAATTGAAGGGCAAAAAAGCCTTCGCCGGTTCCGTCATGGACTACTTGCCGATCAACTTACGTTTGAAAGAAGCTACAGTCCAAGGCGACTATGCGATGATCAAGCTAGGCCCGCATGACAGGTGGACGATCCAATACGGCTACGGCTTTGAGAAAGATCAATCCAAGATTCTCAATCGCGTGAGTGTAGCACAGCTGCAGTTTACCACTGACGAAGATATTCTTGGGCCAGACCCGTTGGCACGCCGTTATGATGTCAGCAAGAATCCCTAGGATTATGCCCAGGAGCAGAAACTGCTCATCGAACGTTTCCGCAAACGCCTCATGACCGAATACGTGAAAAATGGCGACAGCTGGGCCAAGGCGCGTGAGGGCTACGAGCTGACTCTGAACATGCAGATCAAGGTGACCAGCATGATGTCCAACTGGATCGGCGGTGCCTTTATCAACCGCGATAAGAAGGTCGATCCGAACGGTCGCCTTTCTGTTCAGGTTGTGCCCGCGGAGACGCACCGCGATGCACTGAACTTCGTCATTGAATCTACTTTCCGCGACGAAGCGTGAGCGCTGTCTCCAGAATTACTCGCACGCCTAACTAAAGACTTCTTTGCCGGTTTCGGTTCAGAACCAACTTGGCCCGTGCATGACAATATCTTATCTATGCAAGCCAGTACTTTGACGCAGCTGATGAATAGTACCACCCTACGTCGCGTCTATGACAACGAGTTCATGCCCCCAGCAGACCAAGACGCTCTCACATTACCAGAGTTGCTAGATAGTATCACTTCAGAGATCTGGAGCGAATTGGATGTCGAGCTGGAAGACAAATTCACAATTCGGAAGCCAATGATTTCCAGCCTGCGACGCAATTTGCAACGGGAACACATGGAGCGGCTGATCGACCTGATGCCCTCTGACAACGGAAGTTCGGCGGCCTATAACGAGATTACTAACTTGTGCACCATGGAACTTCGCCAGCTTAATAGCAAGCTTGAAAAAGCCGTAATCCCAAAGAACAGGCTTGATCCTTACTCTCTAGCCCACTTGTACGGAGCTGCACAATTGATCGGCAAAGCTCTCGATGCAGATTTCGTCTACAACCAGGTTCCTGCTGCGGGTGGTCTTAATTTCATGCGCCTAATTGGTCAAGAAGGCGAAGAATCTGAGAAGTAGATATCGATTCCTCACTGAATGGTAAAACCAAAAGGCGAGAGGTAACTATCGCCTTTTCTTTGAGCTCAAATACTTGCGCTCTGAACCCAGGAATCCAAGCTGCGATTGCGGCGCTAGCGGCGCCCGTCTCTCGTTGCTGTCACACGAAACATTCCGCCTCCGAACGAGCCTCCCATACCGCCCATACCACCTGCACCTTTTAATGTGCCCTCACCGAATTGAATCTTGACGAGCAGTTCTTCTATCTGCCGATGGACCTTCTCACTCTGCCGAATCACGAGAACTGAGTAGGGCACCGTTATGGCTGCACCAGATTTAATATCTATATCCGCCGTTCCAACCCAAGATTTTAGGACTTGGATCTCGCCGACGCTTTCGGGATTCTGCTCAGATTTCCAAACTAACGGATCGGTTAGCTTGGGCAACTCGGTTTGCAACTCCTCAGCGACATCAGTTGGTACACGATAGAAACGTCTCGAGACGATGTCTTCTTTCTTCTCCTGCTGACGTGGCACTGAGTTCTTGAGAGCAACTCGATAGTTTTCGAGCAGGGTCAGCGTCTTATCTTGCATTTGCTGAGTGTGGTAAACGACCATCACACCTGGCTTTACGAATTCGATCACGCCCAACCCTCCGTTTTCCATCCAATCTTGCGGCACAGTTTGCTGAACAATAGCCTGTGCCAGAGCAAGATTTTCCCTATCATCGCGACACAGGTCTCGGACATCGTAAACCGCAGTGTGATACTCGAGCAGATCCTCCGTAGTCATCTCGAGCAAACCGTTGCGTAGCTGCCATGTGAGATCCAGGTCACGACCAATCAAATCGAGCGCGAGACGCAGGGGCTGAGCCTCCAGCTTCAGGCTCATTGGCTGCCGCGCCCGCACTCCTACTTGACGAAGAGCGCGAGAACTAAGAACGATTGACGCACCGGACTCCTCACCAAGTTGGGCTACAACATCGGAAAGCGGCACGTTGGTAAAAGAGGCGTCCACTTTTGACTCGGTGAGCTTTCGCAAGTCCTCGTGGACTGGTGTTTCAAGGATAAACGTCCTTCGTCCAAACCCTGCGAAAGCAGCTAGCGTACCTTTGATTTTGCGATGATTCAGAGGTGTTTGTCGGACGAACATGACATCCCCCAGCAGGATGATATTGCCTTCGCCGCCGACTTGATCCCAGCTGTCAGGTTCGATAGTCTGCTGAAGTGTGTTGATGACACGATCAGCCGAGAAGCCCTGATCAATCAACTTGCCGATATTGAGTTGTTTGGTCTCCAAATACCCGCTATCCACCGACTCCAGCTGGATAATGCCATCACCGAGTCTCCAGCTTACATTGATGCCAACCAATCGATCCAATAAAAGATGAAGAGGCTCCTCTTTGAGTGAAACGGTGACTAGTTCGCTCGAAAGAATCCCCTGTTCATCCAACGAAACTTGGTTCAGGATGACAGGTATGGCGACTTGAGTTTGTAGCCACTGGGCTACTTCCGAAAGTGACGCCTCCTCGAAGGCTACCGTTGCCGTTCTATCCAGGCCTAAGCCAATGACGACCGCTGGGTCTATTGAAGTCGGGCCATCCACAATCTCGACCAACTTGACAGCAGGCTTATCTTGCCCAATCGTGGTCGAGCAAAAGAGGCAAAGGGCAATAGCGATGGACCGGGTTGTTACGTACATTCTGTTCCGTCCTACCGAAAAGCTAAGGCTGTTGAGAGAATTTCGCTTACTTGAATTTGGATCGCTCCCCTGTGCAAACGAAGAAAGAGACCGAAGGCCAGCATCACAAGGAAATCAGGCTCCAGATCAATTCCGTCTGCAAGTGACCTGCCAAAAGCAGCATAAGCTATTTACTACCAGCAAATTGGATGCCAATTTTTGATACCAGATCTTCATGGACTGGAATCCCACCTCATAGTAGCGTGTAGTGCAGATTGCTACGGATGGACGTAAGATTGCTCACAGGTGTAGCAAAACACTACGTGCTGAAAAGAAGACTCGCCACAAACTGCGGACACCGGATCAAACTGACGCATATACTGCATGGGGTCTATAGTCGCACCTTCGCCCTCCGAGACGCAGACACTCCCAGGCAACATGCTGAGGACGCCGCCACAAATGTAGTAGTCGACTGGTCTCCGTCAATTCATGCTATGTGGCATCGCAGAGCATCCTTGCGAAGACATGAGGCGAAGGGCGAGGCGCACGCAGCGTCAGAAGTACTGGAGTGCTCCCCAAAAGTTGCTTTCCACGCTGCCGTGGCTTCGAGGTGCTTTCAGGCTTGTCAATTCCCTGGGATCGCAATCAAATATTTCTACTGACAGTCATCTACATGAGAAGAAAACCATGAGCATCAAAGTAGTCAATACTAATAAAGCCCCTGCGGCAATCGGACCCTATAGCCAAGCCGTAATCGCGAATGGAATGCTGTACGCATCCGGACAGATTCCATTGGTTCCAGAGACAGGTGAGATCATAGATGGTGGTGTCGCTGAACAAACGAAACAAGTGCTTGACAACCTGCGAGAACTAGTCGTTGCTGCGGGTAGCAGCCTCGCCAGTGTGGTCAAAGTAACGATTTATATCACCGACATGCAACAGTTTGCTACAGTTAATCAGATATACGATACATACTTCGCTGAACCCTATCCAGCACGGGCCTGCGTTCAAGTATCTGCGCTTCCCAAAGGCGTTGAAGTGGAAATGGATGCAATCGTGCAGTTAGATTAGCGTCTTAGTGATTTGCGCAACGACTCAAGCTCGATGCCAGCAGGCTGCTTGGACAGGAACATTCTTGAGAGCTCCACTCTTAGCTGCAATTTTATCCAGTCCTGACTGTCTTATGCGGAGCCGCGATTCCCTAAGCTAAAAGTTTCACGGAACTCACTGCCGAATTCACCGGAAAGCGAATCGTTCTTGACGATGTTCGCAAGATCGAGAATGTACTGTAGGTCAATTGAGTGGCATTCCCCGTCCCACATTCCCGCTCCTTTCAGACCACTCTGTCAGTTCGCTGATTCCGAACTGCCGGCGAGAATCGATCAAACTGTGGCTGCGTTTTCTTCGGTTCTCAAAACAAGTTTCACTCTTGAGATCGAGAAATTCCCCACGAGGGAGTTTTCGAAGACCACAGCAAAATCTTTGATCGTCATTAGACCGCATTCGGGTGCCAGTGTCGGTAGCGAAACATTGCTCGCATTATGCAGCTCTACAAGTTCGAACGCGGTACACAACGCGTCAGTGTGTATTTGTTTCGACTAGTAATAAAAGGAATCAATCGACATAGCGTGAATGATGTGATCAAAAGGCAAGCTGCTGCCTGAACCAATCTTCACTGGGCTCGCTGCCAAACCCTTGGCTCCGAGCCATCGTAGGTGAGACTGCAGTTCCTCTTGGGTTTTCGGTCAACGCTGAAGAATCGCTCTGTTTACTCCACCAGACATGCTTAGCCAAAGAGTTGCAAGCGACACGAATATATTTGCAGCTACCTACAGCACATCGCCCTGTTCGACTGATACTTGTATCACCTAACTCCCCAATTAGTGCGCTCTGCCTCCTTTAGTTCTGCAAATTGAAAAGCTCAACTGAAACATAACACAACGCCAGACTTCTGCTCTACTCAAAACGATCAACTGGTACATTTTGGATCGTGAACTCAATACCCCACATCTCCTTTGCCTCTGGCACACTGTCCAGGCCTCGAGGATAGGGCTTGAAAAGTAGGTCGACAGTTGTGATCTCCGTAGGCAGCTTTTTCCGAAGCGTCGTTTCGAATCCACGGGAACCGATCGAGCTATTGGCGGTGGTATACCTCATCATCCTACCGAGCCGTTTCTCGAAGCCTTCAGCCTTTGCGAACACCTCATAGCTAAACGGTATGGACGCATTGAAGTCTTCCAGTACTAGCTTCATCTTCTGGCGACCATTCTCCTGCTGCACAACTAAACGCTTCACCATGACGACGGGCATTGTGCCAGTTGTTCGAAGTTTGACCACGGGGTCGTCATCAGCATAGACTTGAACCTTTTTCTTGACGACTTCCGTCCACGCCCTAATGGGCTTGGGCCAGTTCTTCCTTGAGAGTGATCGAGCCGAAATCCCGACCATATCATCGATGTCGACCAGGGCGTATTCGATTTCTACTGCAAGTACATGTTCCCCGACTGAGAACGGACCTGCAATACTGTAGCTGCGGCTATCGTCAAAGCGATAGTTATTTTGGCTCTGCCGGATCTCGCTATCGAAACGTACTTCCTTCAAGTCGCAGATTAGCTGAAAAGGAAAATCCTGGTTGTCCGCCCAGGTACTACCGAATCGGATATTGAATTGCAAATTCGAAGCTGACTCACGTCGCCGATCCAGACTGAAACCTGGTTTTGGAAAGAACGCCAGATAAATATCCTCAAGCTCTTTGAGCCCCGATAACTTGCTACTGCTAAATGCGGAAATAAACTGGCCCGACCAGTGCAGAGGACTGTCATACCCGTCAGGCTAAGTGGTGACCATGTGGGCGTGTAGCATACTTAACGCGATAGTCACTTCTTCCTTAGAGAGCTCTTGATTCGCCAATCGCTTTTCAAGTTCCTGCCAGACCCAGGGCTCATCTATTTGATTTTTTTAGACTGCCATCAATCAGTTGCTT
>PKCQ01000704.1 GCA_002862265.1 Planctomycetaceae bacterium
GACTGGGACGACGACGGCGACTTGGATTTGATCGTATCGTGTCCGGACAAGCCGTATTCTGGCACCTACTTCTTTGAGAACAAACAAGGTGAGAAAGCCAAGCTTCCTATTTTTCAGCCGGGAGTTCGTGTCGGTGCTGGAAGAAAGAATCTGCAAGTCTCCTACGTGAATGGAGTGCCAAGGGTGCTCGATTCCAATCGAGAGTTCATCGGGTTTCTTGGCAAGTCCTTCGATCAAGCAGAAGTCAAAAGCATTCACCCGAAGTCGAAG
Organism: Planctomycetaceae bacterium; assembly: GCA_002862265.1. Taxonomy (GTDB): domain Bacteria; phylum Planctomycetota; class Planctomycetia; order Pirellulales; family Pirellulaceae; genus Aureliella. Next base: position 271 of record PKCQ01000704.1, read on the forward strand.
ATCTTTAAGACCCTGGGTAATCAGCGTTTTAATGTGTGGAGCTACGTTGACTACGACGGAGATGGGCGCACGGATGTCATGGTAGGTCTGGATGATTGGGGCTACTATGGTTGGGATGACGGGTTCGATGCTCGCGGGAATTGGAAGCGAGGTCCGCTGCACGGCTTGGTCTTCCTGTTGTTGAACGAAGGCACGGAAGAGTCTCCTCGTTATGGCGAGCCGCTACAGCTGGAGGCCGATGGCAAGCCAATCAATGTTTATGGCAATCCCATGCCCAACATGGCAGACTTCGATGGCGACGGCGATCTGGACCTGATTTGCGGAGAGTTTCTTGATGGCTTCACCTATTTTGAAAATCGAGGTACGCGAAACAATCCGATTTTTTACTCTCGCGGCCATTTACGGCACGCGGGTGAAAAGATCCGGATGCATGTGCAAATGATTACACCGACCGCCATCGACTGGGACAATGACGGGGATGTGGACCTGATCGTTGGCGATGAAGACGGCCGAGTTGCCTTGGTAGAAAACCAGGGGACGGAGAAGGGAGTTCCGAAATTTTCGCAGCCTCAGTATTTTTCCCAATTCGCTCGCGACCTAAAGTTTGGCGCCCTGGTGACGCCGGTAGCCGTTGACTGGGATTCCGATGGCGACGAGGATTTGATGTGTGGTAACACTTCCGGCAACATCGCTTGGTTTGAAAACATGAGTTCCGAAGAGGAACTGAAAGCCGGCAAAGATCCAATTTGGTCGGCTCCACAATTAATCGAAGTAGATGGAAAGCCGTTTCGTATTCTGGCCGGAGAAAACGGTTCGATCCAGGGACCAGCCGAGGAGAAATGGGGCTACATGAGTTTGAGCGTAGCAGACTGGGATAACGACGGATTGCTTGACATCGTTATCAATTCCATCTGGGGACGTGTCGAGTGGCTTCGCAATGTTGGGGATAAAAGAAACGCCAAGCTTGAAGCTCCTAAACCGGTAAGAGTCGATTGGAAGAATGATATCCCCAAACCAAGTTGGACATGGTGGGAGCCTAATCAGGACGAGTTGGCGACACAGTGGCGAACTACACCAGCGGTCATAGATTGGAACGCCGATGGACTACAAGACTTGGTGATGCTCGATCATGAAGGCTACTTAAGCTTGTTTGAGCGTGAGGTTCGTGAGGACGGATTCTGGCTTATGCCGGGCAAGCGAATCTTCAGAGGAAAGTCCTACGATAGCCGCCAACGCGAAAAACCAGGCGACGGCTTCCTTCGCTTAAATACTGCAGGTAAAGGCGGGAGCGGGCGTCGCAAATTCTGTTTCGTCGATTGGGACCATGACGGAGCTCGAGACCTGTTGGTAAACTCAGTGAATGCCCACTGGCTGAGGGCCAAAACCGATGGACCTGTGGCATTCGAGTATGAAGACCAGGGGCAAGTTTCGCCCAGGATTTTGGCGGGCCACACGACAAGTCCGACTACAGTAGACTGGGACGGTGACGGCTGGCGGGATCTCGTGCTGGGAGCCGAAGACGGTCGACTCTATTTTTTCAGGAATCCTCATTCTCAAGACAAAAGGTAATCTGCGTTGAAATCGTTGATCCACTTATTGCGTTGCACCACGCTTGCATTCCTCACGCTGCTTCCAGGTGCTCAAGCTCGGGATGCCGCGCCTGGCGACAAGCCGGTCATCAAGGACGGCGAAGCTCAGATTGTTGAAGGTTTCAAGAATCCCAAAGACTGGATTCGTCACGACCTGTTCGTCGAAACAGAATTTGACTCGGACGGTGATGGCAAAATGGACCGTGTTCACGTTTCAGTATGCCGACAAAAGCAAACGGATGAAGGACTCAAAGTTCCAGTTGTCTACGGCACGAGCCCTTACTTTGCTGGTACGAGCCCTGCCGGACGCGAGTACTTCTGGAACGCGAAGCATGAAATCGGAGACGAGCCACCAGAACGACTGATTCCCGATCACTTTGATGCACGCAATCGCCGCCCGCTGATTTCGAACGCGCACGTTAACACTTGGGTTCCACGCGGTTACGCCGTTGTTCATTCCTCGTCGCCCGGCACAGGGCTCTCGCAAGGTTGTCCGACGGTTGGCGGCGACAACGAGTCTTTGGCACCCAAGGCGGTCGTCGACTGGCTTTGTGGTCGAGCCAAGGGGTATACCGAAGTCGATAACGACGAAACCGTCGAAGCGACTTGGTGCACCGGCAAAATTGGCATGACAGGCACTTCTTACGAAGGAACTCTACCGCTGGCATGTGCCACGACTGGAGTAGATGGCCTCGACGCCATCATTCCTGTGGCGCCCAACACCTCTTACTACCACTACTATCGATCCAACGGCTTGGTCCGTCACCCTGGTGGTTATATGGGGGAAGACATCGATGTGTTGTACGATTTCATCCAAAGTGGAAATCCTGACCGACGCGAGTGGTGTGACTGCGAAATTCGTGACAAGGAAATGGCAGACAACATGGATCGCGTCACCGGAGACTACAACGACTTCTGGGCTGGCCGCGATTACTTGAATGACATGGCCCCTCTGAAGGCGGCTGTGCTGATGGCGCATGCCTTCAATGACTGGAATGTCGTACCTGAACACAGCGTCCGCATTCTCGAAGCCGTCAAAGCCAAGGGAGTGCCTTACCAGTCCTTCTTCCACCAAGGCGGACATGGCGGACCTCCACCTGTCAAGCAAATGAATCGCTGGTTCACTCGCTATCTCTTTGAAGACGAGAATGGGGTCGAGAAAGATCCTAAAGCCTGGGTTGTGCGGGAAGGCGATAAGCAGTCAGAGCCCACGCCGTATGCGGATTATCCGAATCCAGAAGCCGCTCCGGTAACGCTTTATCTTGGTGGTGGTGGACAACAACAAGGTGCATTATCGCTGAAGCAGAACCGTGCGAAGATTCAGGAAAAGATCGTCGACAACTATTCCTTCAGCGGTGCGATGTTGGCTCAAGCCGAAGACACGAACCACCGTTTGTTGTTCGTGACCCCGGAACTCCAAGAGCCGTTGCATCTTTCAGGCTACTCGAAGATCAAGATCCGTTTGGCCTCGAACAAACCAGCCGCTAACTTATCTGTCTGGCTGGTTTCCTTACCCTGGACGACCGGCAATCGATTCCGCCAGCCCAAGATCACCGACAACTTGATTACTCGTGGCTGGGCGGATCCCCAGAACACCAAGTCAAATCGCGAGAGTCAACCGCTCAAGCCCGGTGAGTTCGTGGACTTAAGTTTTGATCTTCAGCCCGATGACCAGATCATTGCTAAGGGACAGAAGATTGGTTTGATGATCTTCTCGTCCGATCGCGAATTCACGCTCCAGCCGAAACCAGGGACAGAGCTGACTGTCGATCTTGCAGGTACACAATTAAGCTTGCCTGTTGTAGGCGGCAAAAACGTCTACACGCAAGCGACAAGCAAGTAAACTCAAGTCAGCGAAAAGATCGATAAAGAGTGCGGGCGAAGCTCGCACTCTTTTTTTTGTGCAGAAGCGGAAAAGAACCAGATGTCGAAAGTAAGTTCGTGGTGCAGAATTAAATACCAAGGGCATCAGGTGGCGACCCGTCCTAGGTTTGCAAGAAGCATCTGTTTTTGACGACATGAAGCGAGTCTTGTCCGCCCAATGGATACTCGCGTAGGGCCTGGTGAGAAACAACTGCTAAGCTCGAATTGACTTCCTTCGATTCGGAAACATTGAGGACGCGGAACCGCATCATCGGCCTCTTACATTAGAGCCGCGCAATGACTTGCCGATAGTTTTCCCACCAATCGTTTTTTGATGCGGTGGAGCAAGCGGATACTTCGGAGGTAAAGGCCTTCGGTATGTGAGATTCCTCGGGGTACGTAAAAATATTCGTACGGTGTGTTTCGCAAGGCCTAATACGCTCAGCGCAGAGAGGCAACGTTAGTTGTGAAAATTGCGGGAAATCGCTGGAATTGCGTTTCATGCTTCAAGAACCAAGCGACACAGAGCGATGCCACCCGAAGAAACAACGTAGGCTGGCTGTACCCCGAGGCATCCTGAGATGTCACTTTACCATAGGCGAAGGACGCATCGCACTTAGAAAGTCTGCGGGACTCGACCTGTCTATCAACCAATGGTGGTTTTCACGCCCATCCATCGCTGAAAACCGGGTGGGATAATTTGGCATTGAAGTTTACAGCTATGTGTCAACCATTCGAAGGTCACTGGAATACTGAGCCGGAGTCTCAAGGAACAAAGCGATGCTCATAGTTAACCATCGAATCGGCACCATGGTTACTGCATTGGTGCTATTTGCTGCTCCGCAGAAGCTTCTGATTGCTCAAACAGAGAACTCCACTCCGGAATCATCTGGGCGTCTTTTCCAAATACGATTCGAACAGATCTCGGGAGCTTTCGCGGTCGCTCCGGAAAAAGACGCACTTGCGCTGATTGAGCTCGTCGTCGATAATCACTGGATGCCGCCGGTTAGACAAGAAATGATTTGGAAGGGAATTCAATTTGCCTATCAGTTTTCGGGGCCCGTTCCCCTGGCTAGCACCGCGGAAGAAATTCCCTGCTCGGCCGACCCCCAAGAGCTCTCCGCATTCCTGCGGGTGCAAAAGAAACGATGGCTCGGTGATCCGGAATTGATAAAGGAGGCAGAGGATATCGGTTTCGAAAAGCTTTTTGCAACTGGCATCGTCGAATGCATCCCTGGCGGAGCCGAACTTGTCGTCGCCAGACAGGCCGAAATAAACAATTCGCTCGCAGCCAATCGCTACGTCGGTGTCGGAATCCAACTTTCCATTCGGGATCGACCGCTTGTGACAAAGGTGTTCTATGGTGGCTCTGGGCGAAGGGCAGGAATCCGGGATGGCGATACGATCCTTGAGATTGATGATTTGTCCACGGAGGGCCAGAGCATCGCCAAAATAGTCGAACGGTTACGAGGGCCTGAAGGGTCAAAAGTCAGAATGAAACTCAAACAACCGGGAGCGAAGCCGAGAACAATTGACGTTGTACGCTCGGTGACTTTCATACCGAAGGTCCTCGGATGGGGGCAAACGACAAGGGGAAACAACAGTTTTTTCTCCTAACGATCGCTCCATCGCATACCTGCGTGTCGAACGAATAGGTCCATCAACGGTGCGTGAGTTGAAACAAGCCGAAAAGATCCTTAGGAAGAACAAATTGAAGTGCGTTCTTTTAGACCTTCGAAATGGAGGAGGTCGCCTACACGACGCAATCTTAGTTGGCGACCTACTCTTGGATGAAGGTATCTTGGACTATACGCAATATCGCGACCGCAAGACGGAGCACGTGAGTCTTCCGGGCAAGCTCTTTCACGACATCCCGACCGTTGCCTTGATTGGCCCCGAAATGGGAGCGGACCGAGTTCTCCTTGCAGCTGCGTTTCAAGATTCAGGTAAAATAACTTTGGTCGGTACTGCCGCCAATAAACCTGCTTTTGTCCGAAAACAATTTTCATTGCCGATTGGTGCAGAGGTGATTTTCCCTGTCGGTATCCTGCGTCGTGGCTCTGGCAATTTGCTTTGCGTTCCCAAGGTTGCTGCGACTCTTCCCTCCCCCCAAGCATCTGTTTTGAAGCCGGACCATTTGTGGTCGCCTATCACAACCCAACAGTCTCGAAATCCAGAGGAACTTCGTCAGACGCTTTGGCCTACCCTGTTGAAAACGATCCTAGCAGAACACGATAAGAGCAAGCATGATGAGCGATCGTAACGCTCTCTTCAGCTCGACCGCCCTGCGGTCTTTCGCGATGGCATTCGTGTTCATCGTCGGTCTTGTGCCCACAGCCATTTTCGCGCGGGCCGTCGTTCCTGTTTCGCTCGATTTTTCGGCTGACGGAGAATTTCTATTCGTTGCCAATAGAGATGGCGGATCAGTTTCTGTTCTCAGTAGCAAAACGAAAGAACTTATTGGTGAGTTCGAGGTTCCAGGTCAACCGATCGATCTTCTAATTTCGGGAAAACAGATTCTTGTACTAGATCGGCAGCATTCAAAGCTTCGTGTCTACAGCGAAACGGGAGAACAGCTTGCCGAACATGATCTTTCTATTCCCCCGGCTCGATTTACATCAAGTGCAGATGGGGAGCAGGTTTTTGTCGCAAGTACCGTTGGAAGAGCCTTACAAAGCTTCGCAAGAATTAGCGAGAAGTGGTTTCCGTGTTCCAGTTACAAATTGCCATTCCCGCCTTTGGAGATGAAGTGGCTTGACGGTCAACTGTTGGTTGCTGGCGCATTTGAAGCTGAGCTTGCGTTTCTCGACTGCTCGCAGATTGAAAAGCGACTCTAAGTTATAAAGACGTCTCGGCTTCGTGGCCACAATATTCGCGGGATAGAACTCATCGGGGAAGAAATTTATTTGACTCTGCAGGAGCTCAATCCTTTGGCTCATTCGAGCCGTGATGATGTGCATTGGGGGAATTTGCTTGCGAACAAGCTTGTGCACTTTCCGACCGCAGCACTCTTTGAGACGACGATCGGTGGTGAAGCGAGTCCGCTCTCAAGTGACGAAGCGCTGCGGGACCTAAACGCTTATCGTACGGACTTCGAACTGGGGGAACCAGGTAACGGTAGCGGAGATCCCGGGCGACTGCTTTACGATGCTTCCGCACGACGGCTCTTCGTCCTTCTGACAGGAAGCTCAGAACTCCTCGAATTCGATCCAGTCCGGCAGGAGGTCATTCGTCGTGTTAACACGGGCACAGTACCACGCGCCATTGCCAA
>PKCQ01000264.1 GCA_002862265.1 Planctomycetaceae bacterium
GGGTTGTTGATCTTGATGCCTTCCTGGAGAGTCGCCTTCAAGGCAAGGAGGGTGACAAGTGAGGTATCGAGCAATTCTGAAACGGGTGCGTCCCGCATTTGGTGAATGCTGCTTAACTTTGGAGATGCAGGAGCGGGCACTTCGTGAGTTCCTCGACCTTCAGAGCACAGACCCGGTATTCGGCGAAGCGAGGGAGCGACGATGGGAAGTGGTCCTTGCTATTTATTCTGGATCACCTATTGAGAAGGACGTGAGCCATGAATAGCGATTGGAAGCGTGTTTCTCGTAGTAGAGTTTGCCCGATCTGCGAGAGGCCTGATTGGTGCTTGATTGCGGCTGACGGTTCGGCGGTGATTTGTGCGAGGGTACGGAGCGGCCAACCAGCTGGCAACAAGGGTGCTGGCTGGGTCCACAAGCTAAGAGACAACGACTGGCAGCCGCCAAGGTGGCGAAGTCCCAAGCGCGTCAAGCCCGAGCCGCCCACGAAGCGCATGCGTGACTTAGCGTTGGCCAATTGTCGGGCACTTCGCCAGCGACATGTAGCTTGGCTTGCTGGAGAGCTGGGCGTATCTGTGGACTCCTTACTGAGTCTCGGTATCGGCTGGTCGGAGCGGTGGAAGGCGTTTTCGTTTCCGATGCGGTATCCCAGCGGTAACGTGTCGGGGATTCGGTACCGGCCAATTTCCGGCAAGAAATTCTCCGAGCCGGGGAGCAAGGACGGCATGTTCTTTCAGCCTGAGAGTATCGAACGGAGTTTCGTTGCTGTTGTTGAGGGCGCTAGCGATGCGGCGGCCCTGATGGACTTGGGCTTTCAGTCTGTCCTTGGCCGGGCGTCGTGCCGTGGCAATGTCGAGCAAATCTTGACTTTGGCACGAAGAAAGCGAGCGCAGCAGGTCCTGATTATCCCGGACAACGATGAGCCGGGCATCGCCGGTTCGAACTCGCTTCGCGCCAATCTTGAGTCGGTTAGTGCAGGTTCGGCAATGGCCGGAAGCATGGTGCAGGTTCTGCATCTACCGGACGGGGTGAATGACGTGCGCCAGTGCGTTCAAGACACGAAAAATGCCGAGTGGCTGGCAGGCGAACTCGGCAAAGTATGCGGCTGGAAACCACAAGATCGGAAGGAGTCTAGGGGTGAGTGAATTAGTTACGCCATATCAGCCCGATTATACGCTGCAATGGGAGCCGGGGGCTACTAAGGCAACGGTTGTGCTGAGGGTTGAGTCGGAAACCGGTGAACTTCTGGCCTTGGAAGAGATCAGGATTCGCTCCAAAGCTGCGCGGCAAAAGTTTATTGCGGGGCTAATCCCGCGATGCGATTCGGAAGACCTGGAAAGCCAACTAATGGCGATTGCAGACGAGTCGATGGTAAGGAGCGAACACGGCAGGTCCGCAACGAACCATGATGAGATCGACGTTTCCGAGGTGCATCGACCCGAGCGGATCATTACACCTGAACTATCGGCCTTCACGGTGCCAGTCCTGTATTCTTCCAGCGGTGGGGTTGCGGGAAAGTGGCTTCAGTATGCGGTGTCGGGCAGCGAACGCTCCAAAGTCGAGTTGTCACCGATGATGCGGTACCAGGGCGACCGTTTCTTTCTGGAACTGATTCCACCCGAGCCGTCGGTAAACGATGCGGCTGGCTGGTCCAAAGAGAGTCGAGAGCGATGGCTTGAAGGGGACGCCGACGTAGATGCGGTGGACTTGTTTGAACGACTGTCAACATCGCTAGATTACTACATCGAGTTTCCACCCGAGCGGCGGCATGGCTACTTGGCTGTCCTCACTTGCTGGATAGTTCTGACCTATCTCTACCACGCCTGGCCGTCCGTGGGCTATCTCCTAGTGAATGGCCCGGCTTCTAGTGGAAAGAGCACGATTTTCAACGTGCTCAAACTGCTCGCCTATCGACCGATGGCCACGGATAACGTCAGTGCGGCGGCAATCTACCGGACTTTGCACAATTACGGCGGGACGCTTCTCTTCGATGAAGCGGAGCGTCTGCGGGATACCCGATCGCCGGACGTTTCTGATGTCAATTCGATGTTGCTGGCAGGCTACCAACGCGGACGCGGGGCAACGCGACTGGAAAAGATCGGCGATTCCTTCGTGACGAAGAGCTACAACGTCTACGGACCGAAGGCTATCGCCTGTATCAATGGAGTCGTTCCGGCGTTGCAAACACGGTGCATCGAAATCGCAACGCAACGGGCCGCAAAGGATTCTCCCAAGCCCAAGCGGTCGCTTGAAGATACCGATTGGCAAGGACTGCGAGACGATCTGCATGTCCTGACAATCAACAATGGCCGAGCCTGGGTGAAAGCAGCGCGGCGTCGGGATATTGGCAAGTCGCTTAACGGTCGCGATTTTGAAGTTTGGCAACCGTTGCTGGCAATCGGTGCATGGTTCGAGAAGGCAGGCATCGGTGATCTCGTTGAATTACTGCTGGGGACAGCGGATAAATCGATTCGTGACACTGCAACACTGCGTACACCGGAAGCGGAAGAGACGATTCTTTCGGTATTGTCTGAGTTCATTCGTGAAGGCATTGTCCTGGACGGCAATGAGCGAACCTACCAGCCAATATCGGCAGAGATACTACAGATATGCAAGCAGCGGGCACCGGGCTTATTTGAGAAGTGGTCGCCGACGGGAATTGCAACGCGGCTGCGTACCTATGGCGTTTCAAGCATCAAGAGCGGTGGGCGAAGGGAGTTTCGAACGCGGCTTGAACAACTGCGTGACATTCAGGAACGCTACGGCATCGACCTGGATTTGTGAGCGTGCATCTCGGGTAGTCACTTGCGAGCGTCCCAAGTGTTCCAAGCGTCCCGAGGTAAAGCCCAGTGTTTACGGGGCCTTGGGACACGAGGGACGGTAGGGACGCTTTTTCAGGGGTAGGAGGCATAAACGCCACGGATTACACGTTCGGCGATTTTGGGAGATTTGCGCGGCGGCGGATCTGATGTTACGGTACGGAGATTATGCGGGCGAACTCATTTGTCCGCACATCACACTAAGAGACGATACGATAAAGAAAGGTGGCGAGCCGATGCGCAAACATCGACCCGCCCAGTCACTTCACTTAGCAGGAGCGAAGCAGCCATGAGCAGTTTACAAAAGACTAGAGCGAAGCGAACCAAGGCATCCGGCCGAGGAGCATCTGCGAAATATCTATGGCGGAAGCAGTTTCGGCTTGGCGACAAGTCTATAACTATTCGATTGGGCAATCGCTCAAAGGAATCTGCAGAGGAGATAAGCGGCCACATCGACCATCTGCTGGAATGCTACCGATACGGAACCGAACCGAAACCAGAGACAAAGAGCTGGCTGCAGAATGCAGAGGAGAAGCTCGTTGGCAAACTGGCAAAGCTTGGGCTCTGCAACGCCACCAACAACCCGCTGGTTGAGAGGTGCGTCGCTGATCACATCGAACGTAAGAAGATTGATTGGCATAGGAGCACTGAAAATAATTTTCGGCAGGTTGAGCGGCTGCTCGTCGAACGATTCGAAAACAGGCGGATGTCACAGGTCTAGGTCGCTGATGCCAAGGATTATTGGTCGTGGATGAGAAGTGTAAAGAAACACAGCGACAATAAGGCAAGGAAGCACTTTTAGAGAACTCGTCAAATTTTCGATGATGCTGTGGAACGCGATATCATTCTTAAGAATCCTTTTCGGATCAAAGAAATCAAGGTAAGCGTAGGAGTAGCGGAAAAGCATTACGCCGAGGAGTCAACTATTGAGGCGATAGTAGATTCGTTGCCGGAAGACAAACTCGAATGGAAGTTACTCTTTAAGCTTGCCCGCTACCTGGGACTGCGAATGCCAAGTGAGATTCGCGAACTAATCATCGAGGATGTCGATTGGGGTACCAATACGATCACTCTTAAATCCCCGAAAACGAAACGATACGGAAAGGGAACGCGCCGTGTACCGATCTTCGTCGAGATTGAGGTTTCGGTGGGTGTAGCTGAGAAAGACTACGTGGAGGAGGCCAGCATCCAAGCCACCATCGACTGTCTACCCGCGGACAAACTCGACTGGAAGCTACTTTTCGCATTCGCACGATACGTTGGATGCAGGATGCCAAGCGAGATCGAGAAGCTGAGTTGGGATGACATTGACTGGGAGGCCAATACGATTCTGATTCGTTCACCAAAGACGGGGAATCGAAGGGTGCCAACCTTTTCTGAGATTCAAAGCCTGCTATTTAAGCAAGCTTCTGCGGTACCAGATGGTACGGTCTACGTCTTTCCGAAGCAAAGGACGCACAGCAACCTAGCTACTACGGCCAAGAAGTACGTACAGAAGGCGGAAGTTGAGCCTTGGTCTGAGTTTTGGAACAGCGTGCGTGCAAGCCGAGAGACCGACCTAATGGATTCCCACGGACTGCGTCGTGCTTGCGCTTGGATAGGCAACAGTCCCAGCATTGCTATGAAACACTACTCCTTGATGAGGAAAAGCGACTACATCGACGCCGGCAAAGTAGTTCAGAAAAGCGATGCAAAAAGCGATGGAGAACTACCGAGAAACAGAGCGCATGGTGAAGAACAGAAATTCGAAGACCCCGGAATTCTTGCTCTTTGCGGCTCTGGAAAAGAGTCTAGCACCCCCAAGGAAGACAAACGCAGCTTGGGGCTGCTGTGGCATGCTGGAAAACTTGCGATCGACTCACGCTTGAGCTTTAGAAAGCAATTTGACTTGGCGGAGCGAGTCTATCCAGTCGACACAATGACTGCTTCTCTAAAGCAATACCACGACAGTTGGTTGCTCATCGGATTGCGTGGCAATGGATTTGCTTCCGAAAGCCATTTGAAGAACTACTGGACTGCTCCATATTTGAATGCAGAGGAGCGTCGCGCGGTAATTTAACGCAATCTGCGCGAGAGGACGATTTTGGCGGTGCAGGTAGAAGGCTGCAAGGAAACGTGTTACACGCTTCAGGAACTCGTAGATGCCCCCGATCTTCCCGACCCAACAGGAACCACTTTTATTTGTCCATTTGACTCTCTGCTCTGGCAGCGACAACGGGCGGAGGATTTACTTGGCTTTCGCTACCGGATTGAGATCTATGTGTCTGAGTCGAAACGCCAGTTCGGGTACTATGTCCTGCCGATTCTGCACAACGGAGTGTTTGTCGGCAGGTTTGACGCCAAGTTGCACCGCGATGAGTCACGGCTCGAAGTGAAAGCAGTCTTCCTGGAAGAGGATTTTAAGGCTCCCGCAGAGTTCAAACGCAATGTCAAACACCGCTTCTCCCAGTTCGCCGAATTCTTAGGAACCAGCAAACTGCAGCTCCGGGCCGTATCCAAATGGATTCGTCGTTCGGGATAGGCTTTGATTTGTAATAAACTCATAGTGCAGTTTGGCATGACTTTATGTCGCTTCGTTTTACACTCAGCCGTGCATGACGTCTTGCTTTGGCGATCCGATTGCATCCGGGAGGCCAGCTCCTGAGTTCGTTAACTCATCGCCACCATCAAAAGCTTCAGCACATCTGCTACAAAGAAAATCGTGACGAATTTGGCTACAAGATAGCCTCGATGACTGCCACTACGAATGATCTACGATTCGTCCTGGGGTTTAGAGAAGAGCATTCCGCTGCTCGCGGGGGAGAAGCCGAGACGATGAAGGATGTCGGCTTGTTCTGAGTCTTCGACAAAAGTCGAAGTTCTGACTACGTCGACGCCGCTCTGTTGTAGTGTTCTGAGTGATTCCGCGAGCAGGTGAAGTCTATGGTTCCTGTCAACTTCATCTTCTGGCGTAAACTTGGGCCACCACCAGTGCGCGCTCTGGGTGGGATCTTGCATTTCGGCGGCGAGCGACCAGAACAAGGTTGAAGTAAGTAGCTGGCGATCTGCTTTGCGACGTAGTTCGAAGGAAGCTGGTTCGGCATGTCCGAGAACACATGCGTGCCACCAGGGTAATTCCGCGCCTTCATTGGATTCGACTTGGCAGCTTCGGCGGATTTGGATTTGCTTCCGATCCACCGGTGGTTGGAAAAACGCTAGCTGCAACTCCCACAAGCAAGTCGGGCTGCCTGGAGCAAAACCTGCTGCGGAAAGCCAGTTGCACAATCGATACTCTTCCGAGATGACCCCGGAGATGGCATCCGCAGGCGCGAAGCCAAGATAGTAGGCAGCGTTCGGGAGAGTAGGGCGGAAGACGACTGTTCGGTGCTCGCCGAAGAGCTTCAACTGAGTAAGTAGTAAACCAGCGACTTCAGCTTCGCGAGCGTCGGGACGTACACAAAGTGCATGAATGGCTTTGGCGTTTTGTTCGACATCATCACCACTTTGTGCGGCAACGGGTCCGAAGTGAATAAAGCCAAGCGGCTTTCCGAAATCTTCCTCGGCAATCAGCAGCTGCGACGGCTCAAAGAAGGGCTTGGCCAGGCAACTCAGCTCGAGACGCAACGGATTCATCTCTTGCGTCCCAGGAACGTCGGCATGATGCGTGTTCCATAGCTCGCAAATCGCATAGATATCCGTGTTACTGAAACCGCGAATCTTGATCACGAGATTATGCAGAAAAATGCGTCGCGTTATTGGCCACAATGCAGCCAAGCAATAAAAGTCCCCTCACTGTAGCTGGCTCTCGCTTCAACCAAAAGTCGAAACAGACAAAAGTTCTCGGTCCGCGATAAAGACACACTCGCCCTTACGTTCCGACACGTCGCTTGCGAATGGCCCGAACAACTTCATCCTTGCCCGAGTCTTGACGTAGGACAAGACGAATTGACTACCCTTATCTATACTCATGGTCGCATTGGTGGACTAGGTGGTCGCTGTTCGAGCAATCGAAGAGAGGAAAGTCCGGGCTTCATAGGGCAGAGCGGTCGGTAACGCCGACCCATCGCAAGGTGAGGGAAAGTGCCACAGAAAGTATACCGCCGAACGACCGGCCAGCTCATCAGGACGCGAGTCCTTTTCAGTTGACCGATGCGTGGTAAGGGTGAAACGGTGAGGTAAGAGCTCACCAGCG
>PKCQ01000597.1 GCA_002862265.1 Planctomycetaceae bacterium
CTTGGAACGCTTTCTCAACCGATCGCCCCAATTCGCGCCGCTCCTTCCAAAAGTTAACGAGATCTTGCACTTCCTGCGACTCCACGTCACGCCGAAACGCTCGTCTCGCAAAACCCTCCAAGCGATCTGAGACCTGTCCTGTTGAAAGTGACGCGGCATCCAGCAACAGACTTCGACTGCGATTTGGCCATTGATAGTCAATCGGCCCTTTGATCTCGACTTCCGAAATACGGATATGCGGAATCTGGGCGTGTTGAATCAACGCGATGCGCTGCAGGAAAATCCCTTTCTCGTTTCGAATCTTCTCTGGAAGCCTGTCCTTGTCATAACGATAGAGCCTTCCGACCATACCGCGAAAGTCATGATGACCGTTCTCAAAGGTAAAACGCGGTGCGAACCCGCGATCCAGTGGAACCTCGAATCGATACCACTGGAACTCGTCGCCTGAAACGAGCCGTTCCGCGAGCAACGGTTGAATTGGCTGGCGATGCACCATATCCTCGATCCGCGTATCGCCAGGACGAATTCCAAGCCGAAAAGGCTCTGCCAGATCGAGCTTCAACGCTTTGGCACTATAAGGCGTATCTTGGTGCGTAGCTTTTGCCAACACACGTACTTCGTAAACACCGGCTACAGGTACACCTTGCCTAAAGTTTGAGATTGGACCATAGCCGCCTTCGATTTTATCGTTGAAGGGATGATCATAGAGGCAGAGATAGCGGTTGTTGAATGCTTTCTTATGGCCTGACGACAATTCAGCTTGCTGATAAAAATCACCTTTGAAACTCCAACTCTGCTCCTCCGGTTTCGCAGAAACTTCAAAAGCCTTCTCGACGCTCAGCTCGGCCGCCTTGAAGTAGCTCTCAAGGAGATGAGCTGACATCACTTGCGTATCACCGATCGTATCGAAGCTCTCCGGAGCATCCCTGGGAAATTCAATACTTGGATCGAACATCGTCATATCGATGCCAAGCAGATCTCGGACAGTGTTTCGATACTCGCGTTGATTCAGACGACGCAACACCGTTCGACTACCCGTGCTTTGCGTTTCTTGCCGCATAGCCTGTAGACGATTCGTCAGTTTTCGAATTCCTTGAAGGCGCTCTGCGGCAGTTGGTTGCTCCGCATCATCGGGAGGCATTGTCTTGAGTGTCAGTTGGTCAATGGCATCTTGCAAGAGAAGCTGCGAGTCAAAATCCGCCTTGGAAAGGTCCAGACTTTCTAGATCGCGCTGTCCATCGGGCTCAGAGCCCTGATGACAATCCACGCAGTAGCGGGTTAGGAACGCTTTGCCATTTGAATCCAGTTCGTCAAAGCCAAATACAACTAATGCGTTTACAAACGATACGAAAAGCGTAGCTAGCCAGACCGCAAGCTTCAACACATACATGCTAGGCACCATTACGAAAGGCCTCGCAACGTGCCGGTGCTCGTGGCGAACTGATCCGCCTCGGCTCCAAACTCTTGAAGCATCGAAACGTATAGATTTGTTAGTGGCGGTCTTCCTACAGCTTTGGCATCAAAACTCAATTGCTTGCCGTGATTCCAGCTGCCTCCAGCTAGAACGACCGGCAGATTCGAATTGGTGTGGGAGTTCGCGTTGCCCATACCGCTACCGAATAACACACTCGTTTGACTCAACAGGCTACTTCCACCTTCTGCGGACTCTGCCAACTTGCCAAGAAATCGCGCAAACTGCTGGATCTGATACTCCTCGATTTGAACCAGAGAGTCGATAACGTCTTGACGGTGTCCGTGGTGGGATAAGCTGTGGTAGCCTCCCTTGATGCCAAGATCTTTAGGATTGAAGTCTCCTCCGATCTCTAACGTTGCAATGCGCGTCGAATCCGTTTGCAGCGCGAGCAAGACCAAGTCGTACAACAACGGCAGATCTTCTACCATGTTTCGATTCTTGGGCTCTGCCAGAGGTGCCTTGGGCTTTGGTCGATCTACCCAATCGCGCCTCAATTCGATCCGCTTTTCGACTTCACGAACGGAAGTCATGTACTCGTCCAACTTGTGCCGATCCGCCGTATTCAGTTGCTTCTCTAGCTGTTTTGATTGTCCTAGAACTTCATCAAGGATTGAAGATTGGAGTTCAAATCTCTCTGCCTCTTTTGCCTTGTCAGATTTACTCGTACCGACAAAGAGCTTGCGAAACAACTCTTGTGGGCCAGTGATAGGAGGCACTCGGGTGCCACTACGCGTCCAAGAAAGTTGGCACCCACCGTGGATGCCAGATTCACTGCCAATCGTCAACGTTGGAAATCGAGTTTGTCCCGGAATGAACCCGGCCGCGTATTGATCCAAAGTCATATTGGCTGTGGGCATCGACTTCGCGTCGATTTGCCGAACGCCCGACAAGAAAGCATGGATCGCAAAATGACCACCACTTAGCCCGTGATCAAGTCCTTCAATTAGCGTGAAATTCTGCTTATGCGATTCCAGTGCCTTGCAGGTCGCCCCGAGCTCATAGTCGTTGCGCGTCACCAAGGATTGCCGCCTCGCTCCACTTTGATCGCTTTTCGAAACCGCGGACACAGGCCAGAAAGACTTCGGGTAAAAGCCGAGCATATTCCCGATGCACACGATACGCTTGGGCGAGGCGGTGAGAGCAGGTTTTGTGGCAGTTGCCCCCCTGGCCGAAGATGGCAGCAGTGGCAAGCTCAAGGAAACACCTACTGCGCGCAATACATCACGTCGTCTTGGATTTTTCATTTCGAGATCCATCGCGAGAAGGAAATACGGTTATCGACCTAGGTTGGAATAGATTGGCCACTTTCAGAATCGTCGGCAAATTCGAATTCCACCATCCACTCGATGATAAGTGCTCCGTCCAATAAGTGCCAACCCGCGGCTCGGAAACACAACCCTATGGGAATGTCCGTGCGGAATGACGGTGAGATATTCCAGAGTGCACGTCCAATCCTTGCATTCGTGCAGATGCTGGTGTCGAATTGACAAATGATAGGTTCCTGGTTTCCAACCGCCCCGAATCCTGCAACTCGGTAAGTTAACAAAAATCGATGAATTAGAGAAAACTTATTGTGGCATCGGTATCACAACCGATTTCCAGAACGCGATTGGTTTTAGGGAGCGCAGGCAACAACGGCCTGAGTAATCAGCTCCATCGCAAGTGGTGCATCGGTTGTCGCAACCTGTCCTGTTTCCAGGCAAGAAACCTCTCTATGTCATTGTCAAAGCGCTCGCGAATTTCAGCAGTTGAGGACTTCTTGTAGAAAGGAGTTGGCAGTACTAACTCGAAACAGTCAAAACAACTGACTATAACTCAAGAATCCAGTCAGACATGAGTTTGAGTGTGGCTGGATCAAACGTCTCTTCGATATCCCCGTACTCCGATGGCGAGCCGGTGTTCGCATGTTGGAAGAGATGATTGAGACCGTCTAGCTCCACAACCTTGTAGTCTTCCGTAGGTGCAGCTTTCAAAGCCTTCTCAATCGCAGGCAGATTCAAGTCCGGATCGACTTGCAGATCCTTGCTGCCATTGATGGCAAGCACCGCACAGCCCAGCTTCTCGAGGCTGGTAATTGGCTCGTACTGTAAGAAATAGCGCATCCAAGGGCCAGTTAGTTGCGCGGCTGCGGCTTTGGCCGCTGCATTCGCTTCGGCAGAGTCTTCTCTTGCATCGGTGAATTCGACGACGAGTTCCTGCGCTTTTTCGACAAACGCCTTCTCTACAAGCGGCGGATCTTGTAATGCCAGTTTCAGTAGCTCTCTCTGAAGTGCGGACTGTTGCTCGATGATTCTTTCTGAAGCTCCACTTGCTTTCAAAATCAAGACCGACTGACTTTTCAAGATTTCTTCGCCATTGACTCCAGTGCCAGCCATGAGAATCACAAACGCAAGATCTTTGTCTTTAGCTGCGACCATCGGAGCAATTAGACCGCCTTCACTGTGACCGCAGATGCCGATGTGCGTGGTATCGATCCCAGGTAAAGATCTCAAGTATTCCACTGCGGCGGCGGCATCCGTAGAGAGATCCGTTGAAGTAGCGCTCGAATAGTCGCCTTCTGATCTGCCTACGCCTCGGTCGTCAAACCGAAGCACCGCAATTCCTTGACGAGAAAAGTGATCGGCGATCACCCAAAACGGCTTATGTCCCGCCAGCGCCTCATCGCGATCCTGAGGCCCTGAACCACTGACCATCACCACAGCTGGCTTGGGATCGGCGCCCGGTTTCGGAATCGTCAATGTTCCAGCCAACTTGATACCGGCAACTTCGTTTTCGAAGGTGACTTCTTGAACGGTATAGGGAAAAGGTTCTTGTGGAGTCTGCGGCCGATTAGGCTCCGCAGCGCTCGCATGCGCTTCCGCCACATCTACTTTTTCGAGGACGAGCGAAGGTGAAACGAAGCCTTGCTTCCACTTACCTTCTAATTTTTCGCCATCTTCGCTCAGCGCCCCCACAAAGGTACCTTTTACGCCGGGTACTTCGAAAACGATCTTTACACCTTCCTCACTACGCTCTGCGACGAAGCCACCGGCTCGCTGACCAACACTGTCAAAGTAAAGCCTGCCGTCTACGAGCTCCCTAAACTGCACATCCAATTTTTGCACCAGAATGTTGATAGTGCCTCTCCAAAGTGCTTTCAATTTCTGCTTCGGAAACGCTTCGACTCGATCAAACTTCAGAGGCAGCTTAGCGCCTCCCTGTATCCAATTCCCATCGGCGGATGAGATATCGCTATCAAACTTACCTTCAAACCGACCGTTGGAGACTTTGATCAAGAAAGCAAATTCGTCATCGCTTCTTTTCAGCTCCGCCAAGTCGAACTCAGCGCTGCCTTCGTCAAGGCTTTTCAACTTTCCGTACCAATCGTCACCGCTTTTTCTCAGAGTTACTTCGAAACGAAAATGCCGCTGCCCAGCTTCGAGGACGCCAAACCAACGCTCCTGCGCAGTGGCTTGCTCAGCTTGTTGAGCTTGAATGGACGCCAAGCCAATCGCCGATGCACATATCAGCACTACAAATGGTCTGATGTGGTAGCTTCGCAGAACTTCAGGCATGAACGGACTTTCCTTGCCTCGTCTTAATCATTGGTTCGAAACAAATTCGGTCGAAAGCACACGTCGCACCTTCGACAAAGATCTGGTAGTGGTCTATTTAGGTTCCAACCGTGGCACCCAACTATCGTATTGTTTTGCGCTTTGGCCGTGCCAGTACGGCGAGGACCCCCACAGCGGTACGGTTGGCAACAGTGCCTCCCATTCAGCCAACTGACGATAAAGTTCACGAAATTCACCGTTACGTTTCTGGGATAAGTCTTCTGACTCTGCAATGTCCTCTGCTGGATTAAAGAACTCGGCTGGCCGATGCGAAAGCCGAACCAACTTGATTTCACCGGCTCGGATCGCAGCTTGTCCTTGCAATCGCCAAAACAAAGTTCGTGGCACGGGCTTAGCTTTGCCGGTCAATATTGGTAGCAAATCGATACCATCGTAGGCGCCAAACTTTTTGACTCCTCGGGCTCTCGTCTTTTTGTCTTCGTGAGAGCGAGCTTCGCCCAGTGGCAATGGCTTTGCATCCGCTGCTGCCATGAATGTCGGTAACAGATCCAGGCTCGACATCACTGCCTCGCTGGTTCGATTCTTAGAGATTTGAGCTGGCCACGACCAGATCATAGGGACACGAATCCCGCCTTCCTTCATACAACCTTTACAACCGGAGAGCGGACCGTTCCAACTCGCGTTGCCAGTCGCGCCGCCGTTGTCCGAGAAGAAGACAATGAGTGTATTTTCCGTCTGTCCGGAATGCTTCAATTCATCGACGACTCGGCCAACTCCACGATCCAAGGCCCGCATCATGGCTGCATAAGTGCGGCGCTTGCGATCCCGTATGTATTCAAAGCGTGCCAAGTCTTCTTCGGTCGCTTGCAAAGGTCCGTGTGGTGCGTTGTACGAAAGGTACATAAACCAAGGTTTTTCTGGCTTCGATTTACCTTTCTCTTCCTGGCTTCGTTTGCGAATCCAGTCTACTGCCTCGTCAGTAAAAAAGTCGGTGAGGTAAGGGCTAGAGAACTCTTTCAGCGGATCTCCATTTCTTTCCAGCTTGTTGTTCTCAGGGTCAGGGAAGTAGGTATGCCCGCCGCCAAGCATCCCGCAGAAATAATCGAAGCCACGTTCCTGCGGATGAAAGCCTGGCCCGGTGCCTTGATGCCACTTGCCAATCAATGACGTCGCGTAACCTGCAGCGCGGAGGTGATCGGCCAAAGTCCATTCCCCGGGCGGTAAGCCCAACAATTCCGGGCGAGTCGCGTAGTTGGCCGAAGATTGGTTCAAGTTACCTTCGTAGCCAAAGCGTCGTGGGTCACGACCTGTCAGCAGTCCCGCGCGGGAGGGAGAGCATACAGAACTAGCGACATAAGCCTGCGTGCAAAGGACACCTGACTTAGCCAAGGCATCCATATTGGGTGTTCTCAAGTGTTCGCTACCCATGCAGCCTAAATCCCCGTAGCCCATGTCGTCGGCCAGGATGATCAGTATGTTGGGCTGAGCAGCTGCCGCAGCGGCGGTCCAAACTAGACCAAGTAAAAGTGCGGACAAAGCGGAAATTGAACGAACCATCTCGGGCCTTGGTGTTTCGAGTAAGTGGGGAATTTACACCACAATTGTATTCGGCTCACTCTCGTTGCGGAGCAATGGACGTTGCATTCCAATAGTTTTGGCTGATGACATCGTTTTCAGCCGATAAGCGTTAACGTCTGCTCCACGTAGTTTGATATCAGGCCCACATAACTAGCCCGCCGTTCGATTCAATCAGTGATAACTATTGATTGATGCATGGTCTACAAGTCTCATTCGCTCCGAGAACTGGAGCAAACACCCTGCCGCTAGGCTTGCGAGCGCCTTGCACTAACCCGAGGAAAAACATGCTTCCCACCCTTGAGCAAATCGAAGCGGCGGCAGCTGTCGTCGTCATCGTCTCGCTCGTCTCG
>PKCQ01000598.1 GCA_002862265.1 Planctomycetaceae bacterium
GACAGCAGCGCTGGGCCGCCGAGAGCATGCCCCTGCTGGTAAGTGAATCCGAGATCGACGGTACAAGTGTCGACGCCATGGACGCTACTCTGTATCAAGACGACAAAGGCGTTGTGTTCAAGCCTGAGGCTCCTGGGCCGTATCGTTTGAAGCTTCGTTTTCAGCCAGAAGCCAAACTAGAAGAATCGGGACGAGCCGTGTTTGAGGCGGATATACCGCCATACCCATCGGCAAAACTAAGAGTCATCGCCGATTCCAAGACGCGAGTTGAGATCCCAACCGTCGGCTCGCCGAAGCTCGAAACGAGTGCCCGCTCATTAGACCTGGGCCCAGCAACTAGGTTGAGATGTAGCTGGATTTCGAAGTCGACGAGTTCGCAAGCGGTAAGCACCAAAACGCATCTTTGGATGCACGGCAATTCGAGTCACCTGTGTGCGTTGGCCGTCATCGAGGTGTCGAATCCAAGCGCTTTGCCGGACGTTTTTCGAATTGCCGTTGATGACAACTGGGAAGTGGTTGGCAGCAACTGGGGAGACGTGAGCCCAATGCCGACTCAGCGGCGTCAGCTTCAATCGAATCGCGAATTTGATGTGGAGTTTCGAGACGCAGCCGACAAGTTTCAGAATGTGGCGATCATTCGGATGTTGCTCAGTCAGCGTCCAAGCTCCCGTCCAATGGACACTGCTCAGATTGTCTATCCGGTGGTGCGAAACACGACTGTGCTAGAAAAATCTCTATGGTGGTCTTCGACGGAAGATTCTCCTTGGCGGGCTGAGTTGAGTGCAAACTGGTTGCCAGGGCTTGCTTCCGACCTAAGAATTTGGGGAAAACTCGCATGGACGGATCTTCCCCAGCGATTTCTACTTCCTACCGGCGTAGCACAATGCTCATTTGCGAAGCAGGGGCAGATAGAGGAACGGTCGGCAACCGAGGTGAATACGATACACCTTTCTTCGAGCGAGACGAGAATACAATATCTCGCACAGTGGAAAGAGCCCTCCAAGCACCCCGCTTTGAGGTTTCGGATTCCTAAGAGTGCTAACGTTTCAAGCTGCAAAATCCTTGGTTCTGACGCACCCTATCGAGTCGTCGCTGGGGAGGCCGAAGACTATTTGCTTATCTTCTCTTCGCTAATCGAAGGGGAAATTGCAAGTGCCGAATTGGAATTGACAACACCAATTCGAGGCGGCTCTACAAGGAGCCAAACGATGTCGCGAGTCGTTATGGACGACGCAGAAGTTTCGAGCTCAATTGTTCGTGTGCTACGTCGCGCGGGAGTCCGTTGCGATTTTGACTTAGGTGATGCTAACGATATCCGCCTCGAGAAGGTTAGCCTACGACCAAGTGACGTACTTTCAAATCTTGAATTGTTGGTTGGCCAAGCTGAGCTGGAGAGTGACTATCGGGGCTCAAGCCAGTTGCCGATTCAATATCGATTGCTGCGACTGGGACTGCGGGAAGATCTTCAAGCCATACTTTTTGTCGAACCCCAAGCAGGCCAGTGGCATGGTCGACTAGTAGTACGGTGCCCCGAATACTTCTCCAACGATTTTCTCTTCCTACGCGTTCCATCAGACTTGTCAGATGCCTTGACCTCAAAACACGAGTATCAAACGGTTCCATCAGGTGACCCGCTTCGCGCCACCATCGCAATGCTTCCGCTGAGCGACAGTCAGACTGCAAATAGTTTCGAAATGGTACTGGACCTAGAATACAGCTCTATAAACAACCAAGTTACCATTCCGCCCATCGATATTCTCTCAAGCCAGGGGGTGCGGCCACTCATAGCGTTACCGGATCTCATGGATGAATCAGTAATCCGCTGGTCAGCTGACTTTCTTACCGAGCCCCTTGAGCTTAATTACTGGAAAACGGAAGAGTTAAAGGGAGTAACACTCGCTATTGGTCAAGACAGTGCCACGGTCGTTACTTGGCAACCTGAAATCGAACAGTCAAACCAAGCCAGCTTGTGGGCGGCGCGTTGGGGAGTTGAACAGGTTCAAGAAGAGTTCGTTTCTCAGTTTGTGGAATTTTGGATTGAGCCTGGAGGAGGTACCTACGTCGAGTTCGATTTGCCAACGGGAGTTGAGGTTCATGGTGTTACCGTCGGGGAAAGGTTCGCAAACTATTCGCTCGACACGAGACGACTTCGAGTGCTGTTGCAGCCAAACTATGGATCGGTACGCCTTAAAATCCATTTCACCTCAGGCACTCGGCGGGCTGGCGGTTGGCTTCTTGATGCGCCTCAAGCAATCGGATTGGCTGAAAAAGAAATCGAATTTTCGTTTCAATGTCAGGATCGTGGCTGGGAAGCTTCAGGCGAACTTAGCCCCGTTTCAAGTGGCATACTTGTTGATACATGGACAGATTTACTTTCAGATAGTGTAGATCGTATGCGTCGACTTCCCGAAAGCGAGAGAATCGCTTGGCTTGAGCATTGGCAACCGAGCGCGATGGGGTTTGGTGAGCAACTTTTGGTCCGCTCCCTAGGCCAAGCAGATTCGGCCAATGCGAAAGTTTTGCTGGAGCAATTCTGGACGGAGATCTGTCGCCGAGCAGGAGTCAAACCAGACCAGCTGACGACAATCAGCGTGCTCTATGCTTCAGAACAACGGCCGTTTAAGACCGAGTTGCCGATGTCACGAGTCAAACTCCAGGTTGAATTGCGACCGCAGTTATTTCCCACACGCTGGAGAAACAAACTCTCGGCCGCTGGCATCCTGGTGTTCTTGTCGGCATTCGCTTATTTTCTGTACCGCCTCTTGCGCCGCAGGCTCGATTCATTTCTTCCCTCGCATCCGTGGTCCTATTGGGCGATGCTCGGTGCAGTAGCTCTTCTACTTCTGCCAGTCCAATGGCCCAGCTATGTTCTTTGGGGCTGTGCCATTGTCCTGGCGGCCGGACAATGGCTCGATTCCCGAAGAATTGCGCAGTTTCAGTAAAGGAGCAGCATGTCACGCCTAGGTAAACATTCACTTTTCATGCTTGGTTTGTGCCTTGTTTTCCTCCCGTTTTCGCTCTCCGATAGCGGTGCGCAAACTGACGATGCCATTGAGCGAGTTGGCGAAAAGCTAATCGACATCGTGCAGACCCAAGCGGTGGCGTGGAACGAAGGCGATATCGACGAGTTCATGACCGCGTACTGGAACAGTGAGAATTTGAGTTTCAGTTCCGGCGGCAAGACGCATCGAGGCTGGAAGACGACCCGTGATCGTTACAAGAAAAACTATCCGGATGCGGCGACCATGGGAAAACTTACCTTCAAAGATCTTGAGGTACAACTGCTTGGAGAAGACGCCGCGTTGATGTTAGGTCGTTGGCATTTGAAGCGAGAAGAACCGGCGCAAGGCAATTTCTCGCTTATCTGGCGTCGCTTCGATGATGATAAATGGCTAATTATCCACGACCATTCATCTAGTGAAGACTAGGTAAAGCCAACATCCAGCCACTTACTCTCCCTTCGCACAGTCCTTATCCTGAAACTCACAGCGAATCTTCGATTAAGTCGCGTTGAACTCATAGACTCTGGGGGCCTACACAATTCCCGAATGGCTGACCGAAGCGACGCAAGCAGCATTACTCACTGATGTTTCAAGTAGTGGTGTGCCGACGCGAACTTTCTATCGATCGAACATTTTCTTGAGCGAATGCACTGTGGCAGCACGGCCAGCTTTACCAATCGACGTAGTTAAAGGGATTTCTTTCGGACAGACCGCCACACAGTTCTGAGCATTGCCGCAAGCTGCGACACCACCAGGCCCTGTCAAAACCTCCATCCGCTCGTCCTTCAGGTTTTTGCCCGTTGGATGCGCGTTGAACAGAACAGCTTGGTTTATCGGAGCCGCACCAAGGAATGCATCGTCATGTGCCGCTTGTTTGCGGGCCTCGAATTCTTCATCTGTTTCGCCGGGATGACGATTAAGCTCGATCTTCTGATACTGTGGACAGGCCTCCAAGCAGCAGCCACAGCTCATGCACTGGCTTAGTGGATAGGCCTCCTCTTGGGCTGAACGCGACTGTGTCGGACCAGGACCCATGTCATAATAACTGTCCGCGGGGACCCAAGCTTGAACACGCTTTAAGCCAGAGAACAGACGTGAGCGATCGATGACCAAATCACGAATGACGGGAAACTTAGTCATAGGACGCAGCTCGATCTCGTTCGGACTCTCTTCGAGCAACCGATCGACCAAAGCCGAACAACTTTGACGAACCCTTCCGTTAATCACCATAGTGCAAGAGCCGCAAACCTCTTCCAAACAGCCGCAATCCCAAGCGACCGGAGGAACTTCCTTGCCGTCGACCGTCTGTGCGTTTGCCGCGATACGCTGCAGAACGCTAATGACATTCATATTCTCTTCATACGGAACTTGGTGCCGCTCCCAGTACGATGGCAGACCAGGACCTTCTTGACGCAAGACACGCACATTGACCGTAGCTGGACGTGCAACTTCATCTTCCTGAGTTTCAACGTCGTTTGCTTCCGTAATACTCATATCGATTCTCGAAAACCTAAGGTTAAGTGTCTTGTGTTTTATGAATAGCCGTTGGCGTGCTAGCCTAAACCTGCGACGAGGTAGCAAGCGTTTCCGCAGAATTCTGCTGCTTCGCACCACGTTCTTTCCAGACGTCTTCAATCACTTCGCCGCCTACAAGACCGTAAAGTCTCGGACGCGGTGGGATGATTGAGGTATCGACATCTTCGTAGTCGACTGTTGGATCGTTTCCGTCATAAGATGCGACGGAGGACTTCAAGAAGCGATCATTGTTCGCTTGGAACTCGTCACACCACTTCTCAGCCTCTTTCCGCCGAGCGGCCGGGTCTGTTTCCGTCAAACTCGAGCGAGCAAAATCGGGCTTGAAGTGAGCACCACGGCATTCGTCGCGTTGCCGAGCTCCCTTCAAAATCGACTTGGCGATCGGGAACATGTCTTGCAATGCTTTGGTGAAGATTACATTTTGGTTGGACCAGCTGCCGGAATCGGAAAGTGAACAATTTCTCGCCTTTTGATGCAAGTCATCAACGAGTCGGTAAGCCTCGTCCAGCTGCGAGTTGCGTCGCACGACGGTAGCCGCTTTCGTCATGATGTCACCGAGTTGCTGGTGAATCAGGTACGGATTCTCCCCGCCATCACCACCCAATAGCGCTGAGTGCCGTTCCTCTTGCTTGCGAATCGCACCCTCAAAGAGTTCTGGAGCAAGTTCGCCCGCGGCGGTCTTCTGATTCTTGATGTAGTTCTGAATGCCCGGACCAACGAATAGTCCTGTGAAGATGCAACTGAGCAGCGAATTCGCTCCCAAGCGATTACCTCCGTGATATTGATAGTCGCACTCACCGATGGCATAAAGACCTTCGAGGTTCGTCGACTGGTTGATGGGATTACCTGGGTCCAGACCACCATCGGCTGCCTTCGCATAGTCGGCCCAAAGACCACCCATTGAGTAGTGGACAGCCGGAAAGATCTTCATCGGAACGTCCCGTGGGTCGACGCCCTGGAACTTCTCGTAGATCTCCAAGATGCCGCCCAGCTTGCGATCTAGCTCGGAGCGGGAAATGTGAGTTAGATCCAAGTAAACGCACATGCGACCGGCTTCGACACTGAGCCCTTCGTTGACGCAAATGTCGAAGATCTCTCTCGTCGCGATGTCACGCGGCACCAAGTTGCCGTATTCTGGATACCGTTCTTCCAGAAAGTAGTATCGCTCGTCTTCAGGAATCTGCTTCGGGGGACGAGAATCCTGCCGGGTGCGAGGTACCCAAACACGACCGCCTTCACCGCGAGCCGACTCGCTCATCAAACGCAACTTGTCGGCCCCAGGAATCGCAGTGGGGTGAACTTGAATGAACTCCGCATTTCCGTACTTCGCTCCCGCTTGGAAACAGCGGCTTGCAGCAGAGCCATTGCAGAAGACCGACATCGTCGAACGACCGTAGAGCAATCCGCAACCGCCGGTTGCGACGATGGTTGCATCTGCAGGGAAGGAACGAAGTTGCATGGAAACCATGTCCTGAGCAACGGCACCAACGCAACGTCCGGCTTCATCTTGAATTGGTCCGAGGAAATCCCAAAACTCGAACTTGCGAACCATGCCTTGCGATTCCCAACGACGCACTTGCTCGTCGAGTGCGTAGAGCAACTGCTGACCAGTGGTCGCACCCGCAAAGGCAGTACGCTTGTAAAGAGTGCCACCAAAACGACGGCGGTCCAAAAAGCCCTCTTGGGTTCGATTAAAAGTCACTCCAAGACGATCCATCAAGTCTATGACTTTCGGAGCCCAGTAAGCCATCTCTTTGACAGGTGGCTGGTGCTGTAAGAAGTCACCTCCGTACACTGTGTCGTCGAAGTGCTTCCACTCCGAATCACCAAGCTGTCGAGTCTGGTCATTGCAACTGTTGATCCCGCCTTGAGCACAGACACTGTGAGACCGTTTCACTGGCGTGAGACTAAGAAGATCGACAGGAATCCCTAATTCACACAACTTCATGGTGGCCGCCAATCCAGCCAATCCACCACCAACCACTACTACTCTTTGACTTGCCATGGAATTCTCAGTAAAAGAAACTGTTCTTCAGTTCTGGGGTTTCTACGGATGAATGACGGATACTACTCAGGCTTTGAGACCACTTTATCAATAGCCGCCACATCAACTTTTGCCTGAGTATAGGCGGGTTGTTTTGGCTGCTCCTCGGATTCAGCATCATTGCCATTATCCCGTTCGGGATCCTGGTGTTCGTCGTCGGAACGCTTGTGCGGGTTCGGCGTCAACTCACCAGAGGCCACTTTGGCGTTATACATTTTGTCTTCGATCGACTTTGCTTCTTCCACGTCCGTCGTAAGTACTGCGCCCAATGCAGTCAGGCCGATCATCAAGAGAACGCTACCACCGGCGCCACATACATAGCTCGCATACCGCTGAGCCCGAGGGCTGATCCAGATTCCCCAAGAAATTCCCA
>PKCQ01000681.1 GCA_002862265.1 Planctomycetaceae bacterium
ATCGTCTGGCAGGATGAACCCTTGATCAACTTCCCCCTTAAGCAACAAGGCCAACAAGTCGAACAATTCAAAGCCTACCGGTCGGAAGTAAAATCCATCGCGCCTGACCTTCCTGTCTTCGTCAACACCGCCTCTTGGATGATTGGCAATGGCCGCGAGCACTGGATTCGTTGGCACAAGGTAAGCGACGTGAGTTGTCATGATAACTACGTCATTTGGCCGAAGACTCGATCACTTAACCTGGGGTCCTATGGCACTGAGAAAAACGGAATCGCGGACAGTGTTTCACTTGCTGTGAAGCTGAGCGAAGGACGTAAGCCGGTTTGGCTCGTAGTGGGTGCGTTCGAAACGGAACATCCAGCCTCGGTAAAGTTTCCATTTCGATATCCCACGCCCGATCAACTTCGCAGCATGGTTTATACGGGCCTGATCCATGGAGCCACTGGAGTGGTCTACTACGCCTGGGACAGCAATGTCACTCGCTTTGGTATTGCACCAAAACAGCAAACTGAAATTCCAGGTCGCCCTACTGCAACGCCGATCCAAGCGTTGCAGGCCGAGGTTCTATGGAAAACGGTCTCCCAGGTGAACCGTGAACTTCGACAACTGGCCCCAGCCCTGCTTTCACCAACCATAGTGAATGTTGAATACTCGGTAAGGTTCGAAGGTGAATCGATTACAGAAACACCCATTCGCATGCTGCTCAAACCGCTTTCGAATGATGAATGGGTCCTCTTGATGGTCAACATGGATGATACGGTGCTCAACGCGACTCTCGAGTTTGATCGCATTATCGAATCGGCCGAATGGATGTTTGAAGGCTCACCCGTATTGGAACGTGAGGAAGTCGGTTCAAGTTTTGAGGTTTTGTTTGAGCCATTCACGACGCGAGTCTTGCGACTTCAACCACGAGGTGGTGAATAGACCACACCTTCCGCCTGGGGTCGGGAGGGAGGACCCGTTTGAATCGCAGCTGCATCTAACAGATCTAGTCGCAGCTAAGCAGAGCAAGAAAGGCTAGGCTGCTGGCCTAATTTGTATTTGAGGCTTGCCAACAATGGCCGGAAAACACCATGTGTCATTAAAAACCTGATCCAGAATCGGTCGCAGCGACTCAATCGTGGTGATACTTTCTACAGGAGAGTTTCGGAACTCTCGGGCCAAAACTGGTCCATGATCACGCCATGAGGCATGTATATGAATCCGAGGCGGCAAGGAGGCTTGTCTGGCTTGCTACCTGTTCCCATTGCATTGGAGTCCATCATCGGAACCGCCAGAGCGACTCCCGCGCCCTTTAGCATGGTTTGACGATTGACTCCTGGCTGCTTGCTGATAGTAATTCTCTCACTCGCCGGTGGGTGAATAGTTAGCAGGTGATGATGGTTGGGAATTGATGGTTATTTCAGAACATCGATTCCATCAGCTGGTCAATAGTTACTTCATCCTAGTCTTCCAACTGGCGTCCCAAGCGAGTAAGCCATGCACAGCTCTGACAAATCTCGTGCAATATCGGGTGCTCGTTTCAACAAGATCTGCTTTAGATCGGCAGGACAGTCAATGTTTTCGCCGCTGGGTACTTCGCTGGCGCGTCGTGGTTATCTTTGGTAGCGCAAGACAAGAGTCGCTCTTTGATCGATCTGCAGGGCGGAAGGGATAGCGCAGAAGGAACGCGCTTTGTCAGTCACATGGCAAGAATCTTTGAAGCTAGCCGAACGCATTGGCGTCGAGCAGAGACGAGGATACTCAGACCCTAGGTTAGTGCCTTTGGCTCAAAATCTGGAACGCTCTCGGCGACGGGAGTTGAAAGATCCTATTCGGGGCTCTTTTTGAGCTTGGCGATCTCGGTGTTCAATCGCTCGAGAAAACGCTTTTCGAAAGGCGAGGGGTCACGGCGGCCTGCAAACTTTGGCTGTATGCGTCGGATGGCTCTATCTAGAAGTTCCGCGGCTGCCTCGGATTCTCCCTTTTCTACTTTGACACGTGCGAGAGCGGCCAATGTCTGAGCGCGACGGATCTGGTATGCCTTTACCTCACGAGAATCGGCGAGCAGCTTGGAGTAAGAGCGGATGGCCTGCTCGTAATTGATTTTAGCCCTCGTGTAGTTTTTCTTGCGTTGTGCGACGGCTCCTGACATTTCACGCACTTGCGCGAAAAGTGCTTCATATCTCGCCATCTCGGGTGATTCTTCAAGCGGTTCGCGACTCAAACGACTCGCCTGATCGGCTCGCTCCTCCTGAACTGCGATTGGCTGGCGTGAGATTGTCAGTGTAGTAGCGAGTTCGTAGCGTAGCCCCGCTGAGCTCGGGTTTTCATCAAGAAGTAGTTCGAAGATCCGCAGAGATTCGGCAAGAGCATCTTCGGACGCTCGAGGATTGGCCGAACGTTGTTGGACTTCTGCCAAGGTTCGATAGCCACGTGCCAACTCAAGCTGATACTTCCCGAGGTTGGCACCGTCATCTTCGACCAACGCGTCGAGGATATCAAGTGAGCGGAGGACGAGGCGACGGTCGTCTTCGTGCCGCTTACGAGCTTTCAGGGGGGGGACTCCAGTTCCTCCGAGGCTAGCGCCGAAGTTGGCTCCAAAATTCGCACCCAACATCGGCCCTCAATTCATCCTGACTCCAAAGGATGCTCGCAATCGATAGGCACGGGCCAGTTGAAAGCGAGTGTCGGGATGGCTCATCGCCGCCGAATGTGACTCTAGGAATTGCAAGGCTTCCTGAAAAGGCTGCATCGACCGACCGAGCTGCCCTGTCAAGCTGTTCACCGAAAGCAAGTCATTGAGCAAGTCTGCAAACGCGGCAAGATAGTCGACGTTGTCAGGATGGTTCTTGCATAGTTCATGATAACGCGTTTGCGCGTAAGTATAGCTCTTACGCGAGTGACTCAGTTGTCCAAGGCTAACGTAGATGTCGCCGGCCAGGTGTGCTGCTTGTGCCGATTCAAAGATGAGTTCGCTACTGTTGTTCTTTGCCAGCTCGTCAAAGAAGCCAAGCAAGGTTCGCAACAGTTCCGCGTCCTTGGGCGAAACACTGGCGGCGGTGGTATCGCTAGCTTCGCCCAGAATTTCCGCATCGAGCTCGGCACCGCGGTCCACCACGTTTTGCATAATTTGCTGAAAAGCTCGACGGGCCGTCTGGAGGTTCTTCTCAGCCCGAACCATTTGAGCTTCGGCCGCTTGAAGGGCCTCAGACTTTTGCGAGAGCGCGTTGTTTGCAGCCGCAGTTGAATTCCTGGCTTCCCTGGAAGCTTTTTGCTCGTTTTTTAAGGCCGTGCTTGTCGTCCAATATCCAAATTCGGAAACACCCGCCAATAGCATGAGCAGCACAACAACCGCGCTTGCAAACGATGCAAGGACCGGTTCACGTCGCCTCCAACGCAGCGTGCGTTCCGCCAAGCCAACGCGACGTGCGGAGATGGGATGTGCAGAGACGAAACGCCTGAGATCAGAGGCCATCTCTGCGACGGAAGCATAGCGTTGCTCCCGATCGTGCGTGAGCGACTTCATGATCACCGTTTCCAAGTCGCGCGGAATCCGCCGATTGTGAGTGCCTGGACCGATTGATACACCTTGGCTAGCGAGTCTTAGCGTCTCGGCAGAGTTCTTGCCTTGCACTGCCGGCCTGAAAGCGACGAGCTCCTATAGCGTCAGGGCGACGGCATATTGCTCACTTCGAGGATCGTAATTTCCTAGAAACGTCACGGGAGGCAAATACTGAGGAGTGCCCAGCAACTCGCCCGTCTTCGTGAATTCCCCGTGTTCGGCCAGTTTTGCTAGCCCGAAGTCAGCAATCCAAACCTCGCCATTGCAATCCAACAATAAGTTTGCGGGCTTGATGTCACGATGCAGTACACCTTGTTGGTGCGCGTAGTGCAGGGCTTCCGCAACGTCTGCTCCCAGTTTGGCAACCCATTGAAAGAACTCTTCGGTGCAGTTCCTTGGCGTTGGAACGGATTTTGTTTCAGCATGTTTGTCTCCCGAATGACTCGCAGCCGGCATTCTGCTGGATCGTTGGGATTTTAATGTCGATGCGGCTTTCGAGAGCTTCGAAGTATTCTGAATCTCTGTCCGGTTCTCGTCGGCCAGGTTGAAATCGTCATTTGATGCAGCATCAGAAGTCGCCATCGTCAGCGGTTCTTGGCTGAGGTTAGGCAATGAGTGCTGCATGTGGGTACGCAGACTCTGTCCTTCGATTAGATCCATCACGTAGTAATGGTACTGCTCACTTAACCCGACGCCGAATACAGGAACAATGTTGGAGTGTCTGAGTCGGGCCGCCGCTCGTGCTTCACGGCGAAAACGTGCGATGTGCTTCGGTTCGCCAAGTAAACTACTCGAAAGTACCTTTAGGGCAACGCGGCGGTCTAAAGATTGATCTACCGCCTCGTAGACGATTCCCATGCCGCCCCGTCCGATCTCTCGAATGATTTTGTAGTCATCGATCTGCTGCAAGACCTGTAGCTCTGACTCGGATGTCACAGAATGATCTTGCAATTCCGCTCCTTGTTTTAGTCCTTCGATCGTGGCAATAGACTTTAGTAAATCGCGAAGCTCCTCCTTGTTACCTTCAAATCGAGCCAGGTACGTCTCGAAGTCCGGATTCGTCTGCTGTCGTAAGAGCTTAGCGTACTCTTCCGCCAGTTCGTCCATCTGGTTGTGCATCGCCGCATCTCCGGGTCTCATGGTCTACGCGCGGTCTTCTTTTTGCCAGTCGGCCATCAACTTCCCGAGTCTCGCCATCGCGCGCACATAGCGTTTGCTTGAGGCGGCAGGTGCGATTCCTAGAACACTCGCCGCTTCGACATTGGAGAGTTCTTCAAAGTGCCGCAACGCTATTACTTCACGGTCGATGTCGTCCATTCTATTAAAGTGACCTCCAGTTTATCGATTTGCTCTTGGCGATCCAGGATTTCGCTGACTGCAGTGCGTTATCCAACAAGTTGAGCGGCATTAGCAACGGAGGTGTGCAGAGACGGAGCCCTGGCGTCCAAGGAAATTTCGCGTTTTGCATCACGCTTTCCAGCTTTCAGATGCTGCCGATGCAGGTCAATCAGCTGCTGCCCCACCATCAAACGAAG
This sequence comes from Planctomycetaceae bacterium, assembly GCA_002862265.1. Taxonomy (GTDB): domain Bacteria; phylum Planctomycetota; class Planctomycetia; order Pirellulales; family Pirellulaceae; genus Aureliella. Next base: position 5,080 of record PKCQ01000681.1, read on the forward strand.
CCACAGAAAGGGACTCATGTCTTTTTGCCCGAAATAGTCCAAGCGTTTTGCGGCGGCAATATAAACTTCCTGCAGCACGTCGGACTCGCTGATTCTACCAGCGAGTCGATAATCGAGACGAAAGCGAACGATACGCCGCAAGCGATTGCGGTACTGTTCAAACGCTTCTCCGAGAGCAGCCGCGTCGCCGGCCCGCATAGCACTGCCAAATTGCTGCTCATCTTCAGATTCTTGCGTCTCTTCTATGTCGCTCACTTGCAGCTTTCTCAAAGTTCGATCTTGGCCGAGTACGATTGGCACCTCCAACTCTCCCTATCCCACGGTCTCGCACGCCATTAAACCAAGGAATGCCGACAAGGATGCGGGAAAAGTTTTTTCTATTTTGCCGGCAACGCTGTCTCCGCCCTGGCTGAACGTCCGTATCTGATATTAGCGGCAGGGCTAAGTTCGAATGCAGCTTGGTTCAGTAGCAGAATTCAAGAACCAACACTCGGATGGAGTAAAGCATGAAATTGATAGTATCCTTTAGCCTTGTCACTGCCATGATGCTGCCAAACCTTGCCACTGCTGGCGATGGGCAGGACGGAAAGAACGGAAAAGCTGGACAGAATCAAGCTGGGCAATCTCAGGCCGGGCAGAAACGGGGCGGCAAGCCTGGTGGCCCAGGGCAGGGTGGGGGCAGCGGTTAGGTTTTTGAGGTCAGATGGATGCGGCCCAAGTGGCGGCACGCATGATGCAAGAGATGGACAAGGACGGAGATAATAAGTTAAACGTGGGGGAACTGACAGCTTTGCTTGAGAAAATGCGGAGCCGCATTGGTGGCCGTGGCGGTCTAGGCCAAGGCTTTCCAGGGGCGGGACAACAAAGGCAAGGGATTCCTGGCAAAGTTGGGAAGGGTCGTGGTGGCGGAAGCAACGACGCTGCAGCAGCAGGCGGCGATAAGCCAAAGCGTCCAAAGTCATAAGACTGAGTCCCGAAAACTCCGACTTTACGGAATACAAGAAAGTAGTGGGCGAGCGACGACGTCCTATCGTTAGCGCGAAAAGGGAATGGGCCCGTCAGCTTGCCCACTACTTTCTTGATCCGTCCGGTAAACGGAAGTGACTCTCCCTTGGGCGGGGCGCGACGACTTTCCCGCTTCGTGGGTCGGCGGACGGAGCAGTGGCGATCCAGCCCTCCCTGGCCGCAGAACAGCGAATCGAATGTGCTCCCCACCCGTCCCGCAAGCGGGACGGTTGGGGGGGAAGACGCGGTTACAATACTTTCGAGCAAGGTTTGAATATCTGAGCAAACTACTGCCGGAAAATGGAAGACCGAGATTCTCGCGGAAAAAAGTGACATGATACGAAAGACAAATCTTTTAACGATCGTTCTACTGTTTTTTTGCGGATTTCCACCCAACTTGCAGCTTCGAGCTGATGAAGAGCTCACGCCCGAGCAGCTGCAGTTTTTTGAATCCAAGATTCGTCCTGTTCTCGTCAAAGAGTGCTTTGGCTGCCACAGCAACAAATCTGGAAACGCGCGTGGCGGATTGCGACTCGACACCGAAGCTTTGATGCACATTGGTGGGAGCAGCGGTCCAGCTGTCGTGCCAGGTGATGTTGGAGAGAGTCTACTCTTAAACGCGATGAATCATGAAGATTGGGAAGGATATTTATTTGATGGTACTGTTGTCAAGGGTAATAAAAATCACATCAATTTCCTTAAGAGTTGGTTTGAAGCCTCTTCTCCAAAATGGAAAACCAAATGGATGATTGCCAATGCTGGTGAGGATGAAACAGGCGAAATGACGCAGTGGCTAGCTAGTGGAGATGATATGAAACAGATTGATGCA
>PKCQ01000683.1 GCA_002862265.1 Planctomycetaceae bacterium
GGGACGCCTGGTCCGCTGCGAGGAATGAAACTTCACACTCATGAGGCAGGATATCGTGTGGCGGGGATCATGCGTTGGCCAAAGGGCATTAAGCCCGGGCAAAAATCCGCTACACCTGTTTGCTCCCTAGATTTCTTGCCGACCTTCGCACAAATGGCTGGTACAGAATTACCCGAAGACTTAATTTTGGACGGAGCGAACTTTCTACCTGCACTCTCTGGCGGCGAAGTACAGCGAGAGAAGCCTTTAATGTGGGTCTACTATCACTCGTACACGGGAAAGAAATACGTTCCTTCACTTGCGATGCGGGACGGCAATCTGAAAGTCAGAGCTCGGCTCGAGGGTTTTCCCACCAACGCGCAAGTGGATCAGAGCAACGTTGACAAAGTGCGAGCAGCGAAACTGGTGGACTTCGAGTTGTACGATCTCAGCAAAGATCCCAGTGAAAAAATGGCTCTCCCTCTCGAAGCAAGCAGTCTGCCAGAACGGATGCGTGAGCAGTACAGAGCTGCTTTAGAAACCTTCCATGTTTGGCCCGTGCACACAGAGTCGAAGTAACCGATTAATGACGACCTTCCTTCTTGCACTACTGCTGTTGGACGGCGGGATCGTGGCACAGGCATCCGATCGGCCGAATGTCCTTTTCATCATCGTCGATGATTTAAATGACATGCCCTTGCACCCGCAAGGCAAGCCCTACGTACCGACACCGAATTTCGATCGCCTGGCCAAGCGAGGTGTGAGCTTCACCAATGCGCACTGCAACGATCCAATCTGTGCTCCTTCGCGTGCTAGCATGCTGACAGGACTTTATCCGCAGACGTCAAGTCTCTATTGGTTCGAAGACTACCGTCAAAATGCGATTCTAAGTCGAGCAGTTACTCTAACTGAGCACCTTGCCACAAACGGCTACGACGTATTTGGTGTCGGCAAGATCTACCACGGGAACCAAGATCCAAAGCGTTTTTATACACAGAGGGGGCCGGGCGGAAATATTGGTCCTTGGCCCTGGGATGGCACGAAAACCAATAGACGAGGTTTTCTTCCGCATCCGCAGCAGTTGTATTTCTATGCTGACGATGCGGATCCCGATATGGACTACAAATGGGAGCACACATTTGGTCCTATCAGTCGCATTCCGAGTTATCCTGCAGATCCGGACGGGGACGTTCCCGGCTACAGGGGCTGGCGTCTGTCTGGAGAGACGTGGCATTATGCCTCTGAGGAAGACCGCGACTTGATGCCAGACGAAACAAATGCAGCTTGGGCAGCCAAAGTGCTGGGGCAAAATCACGAACAGCCATTTGCCTTGTTCACCGGATTCAGCCGCACACACACTCCACTCTATGCACCGCAAAAGTATTTCGATAAGTTTCCGCTTGCCGAGATTGAGATTCCCGATTGTTATTTGAAAGGCGATTTAGAAGACTGTGCACCGAGTCTGGCCAACACTAGTCTTTATGCTTTTCGTCGCTACCGGATGCTCTTCAATCATTCAGCTCAGCCAGAACTCTACAAGCAGTGGCTTCAGTCTTACATGGCTTGCGTAGCGTTTGTTGACGATCAAGTCGGAACCGTCTTGGATGCCTTGGAAGCTAGTCCGCATGCCGAAAATACGATTGTCATTTTGACGAGTGATCACGGCTTCCACGTTGGTGGGAAGAATGCGTTGTACAAACAAACTCTCTGGGACAGTGGAACTCGCATTCCATTCATCGTAGCAGGACTCGATGGCATGCCGGAGGGAGTGAATTGCGATCAGCCGATTTCCTTGATCGACGTCTACCCAACTTTCATTGACCTCTGTGGGTTGCCCCAAGCACCGCACAAAGGAAGGTTGGGCTATCCGCTCGACGGTCACAGCCTGAGGCCTCTAATTGAGAACCCAAAGGCCAAATGGTCCGGGCCCGAAGTAGCCATTACCGCATTGCCGGGCAAAGATCACAGTCAACACCAAGAGCACCTCGGAACCCTCTATCCGCACTTTTCGGTTCGGGCTAAAGATTGGAGGTACAGCCTGACTTCAGATGGACAAGAGGAATTGTACCGCTATTCAACGGATCCTTATGAGTTCACCAATCTCGCCGGAAATGCAGAGTTTGCGGACGTAAAAACTTCGCTGCGAAAGCAACTCATTGAACTGCGAGATGGGAGTCGTTGGAGAGAAATGGACTCGTTGCCAGGCCAACGAATTGGCGGATTTGAGCTGCAAGGCGACTGGAGGGGAAAAGGCTCCCTCAGACAGGCCGATTCGCTATTGATCGAGTTGGACGAGCCTGATTGGACTCCAATCCGAGTCCGCTTGGCGGGGAAGCGATGTCAAGTATGGCTGAACGATCGAGTGCACTCTGACACGCCCTCGGAAGTCGAGTACCCGCGAGGTAAACTACAGTTGCGATCGGGCGAACTGCGTAACCTAAAGCTTCAAAGGCTGACGCCCTGAACAAAGTGGACCGCTGTATCTGAAACCGGCAAAGTTATATGGCAAGCTTGATAGGACGTCTTCCATTGAGAGTTGGGCGCACATTGAATTTCGCGTTTTTCCTATTCTTTTCGTTTTCGCTCTATAACAGTACCTACGCTGCTGATCCCTATGCAATCGTGTTGGGAACCGCGCAAGACGGGGGATTTCCTCAAGCCGGATGTAGTAAGAAATGCTGTGCGACGGCTTGGAAGGACATTACCAAACGGCGCTTTGTTTCATGCGTCGCCATCGTCGATCCAGACAGCGGACAGCGATGGATGCTTGATTGCACTCCTGATTTTCGCGACCAGCTACGTCTGTTAGATCAGGCACAACCAAAGCGTCCAGATGGTCCATTGCTAGACGGCATTTTTCCGACTCATGCACATGTGGGACACTACACCGGATTGATGATGCTGGGGCGAGAAGTACTCGGAGCGCAATCTGTTCTGGTCTACGCGATGCCTAAGATGAAGTATTTTCTGGAGAGCAATGGCCCTTGGAGTCAGTTGGTGAAGTTAAACCAGATCGACGTAAAGCGTCTTGCGGCAGGCCAAGAGTCAAGACTAAATGAGCGACTTAGCATTACTCCGTTCCTAGTACCTCACCGCGACGAATTTTCTGAAACAGTCGGTTTCATCGTGACTGGCCCCCATGCCAAACTTGCCTACTTACCAGATATCGATAAGTGGGAACGATGGGAGGTGAAGATAGAGTCGCTGATCGCTGATGTAGACCATGCCTTATTAGACGGAACCTTTTTCGACTCTGACGAGTTGCCGGGTCGGGACATGTCGGAGATCCCACATCCCTTTGTTCAGGAGAGTTTGGGGAGGTTTGCGACACTAGAATCGACGGAGCGTCAAAAAGTGCAGTTCATCCACTTGAACCATTCAAACCCACTCTTACACGCGAAAAGTGACGCTCGAGCAACTGTTCAGAATGCGGGATGTCGGCTCGCTCGTCAATGGAATCCAGGCACTCCGCAGCTAGCGAGAATCCGCCTTTAGCCCAGCTCGTGATGCTGATCTAGGCTCACCCGCGAAGATCTCGCATTACTGCATGACATTCCGATGCGCTGCGGGGTGAGCACGTAGAGTCTCGTACCTCCCTCTGACAGGCCCCCACCTGGCGGCAACCGATGAATCTCGCTGATGGAGAGGCGAATTTTCGTAATCGCGCGACTAATTCCGGTGCCCCGATCGACGTGATTGTGTACATCTCCAGAGATTGTACGTACTTGCTCTACAATTGCACCGGGCAAGAAGAAGCTTGCACACCTTCAGATCCTAGTGAACCGATTGAACCTGAAGATTCCGATGGTCTTCCAGCCCAACCAGCATCAGCAGATGGAAGGGCCAAGAAATTCCGCGACAACGAGAATTTGAATTGGGTTTCCAAAACCGAGTTCCCTCGCCGGATGCAATTAAACACTCAAGAATGCCAAGCGGAACTTCAATATATACATATAGAAGCAAAGTAAAGGTTTGTAATTCCTATTTTGAGCTTCTAGATATTACCGATCGCAGAAGAACTTATCTGATAGCGGTGAAGATAAAGGAAGCGCAGGCGACACCCAGTCTGTCAGCAACACGGCTTCGTCCTGGCGACTACATGCACGAAGGAGTTCTGTAGCTCATCGATGGCGATGGTGTCGATAAGCTTAATGAAACGATTGCTTTGCGAGGCCGATTCTAGTTTGCGACTTCTGTTTTGCGGTTCAAGTATGAATGAGATTGCTCGATTGCGAAGCAACGAGTTCCGAAACCAAAGTAGCATAGTCAGCGAAAGCCTGGGTTGTGCAAACAACCCCCGGCTTCTTGCATTATGAGGGATCCCATTTTGTAATGGGATGCGCAGTAACGCTCTCACTCTCGAATCGCTCTATACTTCACCGGCCAGTCTCCCAACGTATCCCTGGCCCAATAAGTACGCCATTGAGTATTTCGTTGCCGGAAGGCTTCCTCTAGATTGTTTCGCGAGTAAGTTTTGTTCGCTTAGCCTGCCTCCCACCAGCGCGTCGCCGTTTGACTAACTCGCCATGCTATTGGAGAGCTTCAATATGGCACCCTCCCTTCGAAATCTTTCCACTAAGTATCTTTGTCTTCTGACTCTGTTACTTTCTTTGCCACTCGCCGTACGGGCGGATGAAATGAAAAACAGCATTGAAGACAATTCCTCAGGACGCAGCCTTCTTTTACATTACCGTGCATCCACTAGAAAGCTGGAATGCCTTCGCGCAAAGCCGACGGATTACGTGACTTCGCTCCGTTCCTTACACACGGAGATTAGAAGCGGCACTGTTGGCTCAGTGGGAGGAGGAGATCGGACCGCTGGGACAGAATCGAGCAATGCCTTCGCAATACAAACCCAATTGGCTCAAGTCCAGTAAGCCATTTTCAACCGTTACCTATGTCAATTTTGCCGGAGCATTATGCACGATCGGAAAGTGAGTCCGGTTTAGTATATGGTTCAGCGGCGTCTCGATGGATGCCCCCTTGGACCAAGTATTGCAATAGAGCATGTGCCAATAGGTGAGGAAGTATTGCAGCTGTAAAGTTGCTTGACTTAGCTTGGCAAGCTGGCTGTCACCACCACTGTACAAGACGCTAGAACGATCGCACCTCGGTCCCTATGGGTGGAAGACTAACCGAAACTTGGAACTACAAATAAAAAGGGATGTGCGACTGCTCGCACATCCCTGGATGTTATTTCAATTTTCTCAAGTCTCATGGTTTGGCTGTTGGAATCTCAACCTTCTCCAACGCAAAGTCGACATCGAGAGCCAAGTCGTCCTCTTGCAAATCTGTCTTGATCCAGATCTTTCCTGAATGATTGCCTGCAGTAAGTTCACCGACGAGTAGATTCAGGTTCACCAAGTGTGCCTTGCGAGACTGTTCGATCGGTACAAAGTCTACTTCAATCTCGTCGGAACGAATTCCCAAAATTCGGAACGGCTTTTTGCCTTTGACCACGATTCGCTGAGAGATCGAAGACTTAGGCTGAATCTTGCCAAGCTCGAGACGCACGGGGCTGAGTTGAATAGCTGAGCGAACGTCACCGCTGATCGCTACAGGGACTTCCGAAAGGCGGCGGTCATTCGTTCGCAATACCAGCTGCCCGTTGAAGAAGCCAAGTGGTGCATTGTCTTTGAGTTCAACATTGAGCTTGTATTGAATGCGGCCGTTACGGCGACCAGCTTCCTCAACGCTAGCTGAGATGAATGGCGAGTCAGAACTTACTTCTTGAATCACCCAGTTTCTCCGTCCAGCATAGTTGACATCAAGCGACAGCTTCTTGGACTCTCCCAAAACGACTTCACCAAAGGCAGCCGCCCCCGGCGCGACAACTACGTCGCTGCGGATGTAGCCGCGCACCGTCAGTTGCACTTCGGTGTAAATGGGCTTCACGATCGTGACTGTGACAGTCGCTTGTTTCTGCCCGGTGAAGGTTCCTGTGTTGAACTTGGCAAGAATCGTGCCAGTCTCACCGGGTGCGATTTTCTTGGTTTCGATCGTCGGTGTAGTACACCCACAGCTGGTGCGAATGCTCCCGAGCTCGATCGTCTTGTCAGAAGTGTTCTTGATCGGAAAACGGTACTCCGTTTTCGCTGAGCGGGCGACAGTACCAAAGTCATGCGTGCGATTGTTCAGCGGGAACGCATCGCGAAGCCAGCTCGCGCTTTGCGCAACTACGTTAGAGCAAAGTAACAGGCATAAAAGCGGGGCGAGGCCACGACAGAATCGATTCATGACAGTCTCCAGCGAATTGGCGTGCGGATAGTCGGGAGACTAGAGATAGCGTTGGATGTAGCTAGAATCCGCAGAACTGGTAAAGCTTCTCACTCGAAAGCACAGCTGTGCAGATTTTGGCTTCGGCGTACCAATTGTCTCAACTGTTTATATCCCACAGTGTGGGGGCAGGCCAGGAAAAGGCAAGAATATTTTTCGAGGTTTGGGAAGTTGTTTCCGTTGTCGGGGCGGACTGCTGAGCAGGATGAGTGACAAATGTCCCTAGCGATTCAGATCCCGAACCGTGATCGAGGCAACAGGACCAAGACTTAATCCTAAGAGCGGAGCGATGTTGTGGAGGATTGGACAGCTAGCCGACGCTCGCGAGGGTGGGCTTTAAGCAAAGAAACCGGCATACCAGCGTCTGTGGAAATTGGTCGCTTAACAAAGAACGCGCTCAATGCCAGCTGATAGCCAGCTGAATTCCTCCTTGCCAGCGATTCAGGTTGAGATTTAGGCACCGGCGATTCGAACCTCCTTCGATGAGCGCAAAAAAAAACGGCCAGAATTTACCCGATGGGCAATCTGACCGTCTTTTTGCTTAACTCCACCAGATTTACATCCGGCCGGGTGAAAGGCATTGCAAGTGACAGTGCTACGGGTTGTCCTCACTACCCAACCGGATGGACATCGTGTCGGTGCCAAAGCT
>PKCQ01000348.1 GCA_002862265.1 Planctomycetaceae bacterium
TTTGTCCTCGCCGCGACCAACACCTCCGAAATCGCGAGCGTACTGAACCGGATCAATATAGCCTTCGGGATGACTATTCGTCGCATCGCCAAAAACCCAATCTTCGCCTGTACCACTGCTCAAGCGATCGTTTCCGCTCCCGCCAATGATCTAATCGACCGTTCCGACTCCACGAATGTCATCATCCCCAAGACCACCATCAATTCGGTCCTCGCCCTCTTCGCCTTCGATGTAATCCGCGCCGCTGCCACCGCGTACCGAATCGTTGCCCGCACCAGCGATGACTCGGTCGTGTCCAGGGCCCGCATGAATGCAGTCACTCCCTCTACCTCCTAGGATCAGATCGTTAAATCGGGGCGAGACCGAGCCTCCACTAGGCTTGGTGAGTCTTCGCTTTCTATTCCATCTGGGCCCGCGCCACGGCCAGCCGCGTTGCCAACTGCGTTGAATCCATTAACAACGAAGCTATTGTCGCTAGCATCATCCTCCCGCAGATCGTCACCAAGAATGTTGTCGTTGCCATCGCCTCCACTGAGTGCGTCGTTGCCTACACCACCCGCGGTAGCATCATCACCTTTTCCGCCGTTGATTCGATCGTTGCCCGCGTCACCAGCAATCCGATCATTTCCGGCTTCTCCACGAATGCGGTCGTGCCCTGGTCCGCCAAGGATCTTGTCGTTCTGCTGACTGCCAACAATCGAGTCATTCCCTTCTCCACCGGCGATTGTCGTTGTCTGGCCAACGGTAGAAGAAAACACAACCAAGTCATCGCCACCGCCAGCGCGGACATTGACATGCCGAACTCGGCTGTTGGTGAGCTCAAACACGGTTGAATCCACGCGGATGAACAGTATGTCTGACTCCACATCGGCTCGGGCGCGAATCACATTGTCATTTCCGTCAGCAACGATCGTTAGCTCGCCGCCAGTCAGCAGAGCGCTAGCATCGAGGACCGTGCGAGACTCGAGAGTTTGAAAAGTGAGGTTGCGGCGAAGGGATGCTTGCAGACGTTTGCGCGTTTGGAAGAAGATTGGAGAAAGCGGCGCATGGGCGAATACCTTCAGTTCAGAGGCGACTTATGAATCACCGGCCATCATGCCCAAAAACCTCGATCCACGGGCACGGGCGGTGTGAAACGAGTGAGGTTGCAAGAGTTGGTGACACGAGCCTGCTGCTTTATTACGTCGCGCAGACCGAATCTCTGAAAAAACGTGCCGGTAGCGGAAGTCGTAAACAACCTGAAACGTTCGAAGTTGGGTGACTAGGTTCAGGTAGATTCGACAGAACGTCGAGAAAAGGAATTCTGGCGATTTCCACGACCTCAATTCGGTCTCAGCAGCTCAGGCCACAAGGACGAAAACACCCTCCATTTGACTGCACCCCGCCGACCCAAGCATGTCACACTGACATCATTTTCGTTCAAGAAGCCAATAGCCCACTGGATTCGACTCCCCCTAAGCCATTAATTGGATGGTACTTACGGCGATTCCCCAGCCGATTCGCGTTTTTTGGCATAGCTAATGCCGGTATTTTTTTTCGCCAGCGCAGCAGGGACCTGCTGGGGCAAATGCACTTTTCATGACTCTAGCCCAAGGAGTTTGGCAAGATGAGAATTCCAAGAGCAACCACAACCTACCTTTGGATCGCCAGTGCAATCCTTGCATCAGTAGGCATTTCCGAAACACGAGCGGGCAGTCCGCTCTGCGAATCTGCGTCTCAGTACAACGAGGCGGTTCGACACTTTGAGATCGCAATCTATCAACGCGGCTTCGATCACTACACCAAGCGTCTTGTGCAGCGTCTAGAAGACGCCGCAATTGAAATGCGTTCCGCCTCGCATCAACCCAATCAACTAGGACGTTTGCTGCACGCTTGGGAAGATATCCAACTGTTGCACCCGCGAATGGAAGCCTACGCCTTCCGCGCTCGCAATAGTTGCCAAACTCGCCCCGACGCCAGGCTGCAGGAGTGCTGGGAACGTGTGAACTGCGCATATCGAGATCTTGGCAAAGAAATCGCGTGCTTGCTGGGCGAGCATCCACAGCAGACGCTGGTTCCGCAATGGTTGCCGAATGCTACCACGGGTATCCCTGGCGCCGCGATTCCTCAGCAATCGTTCAGGATCGCGCCTCAAGTTCCAACTGCTCCGCCGACATACACCGTACCCGCAGTGCCGACGGCACATGCGATTCCCCAATCGCTAAATCGCACGCTACCTCAAACCTTCGTTCCGACGACGCAACGCTATGTCCCAACTTCAGGAACTCAGCGACAGACAGTCACCGTGCCAGCATTTCCGAGTCAAGCCTACGTTCCGCGTAGGACAACCAGTCGAGCCATTCCTTTCGAACTTCGATTGGATGACGTTCGGCTCCGCCCGAGCTACCGAAGTGTAGAGAGTCGTCGCCCAACCGTGGATCCTGCTCGAATGCGAACTCTGATGCTTCAAGCACTTCTAGGCCGCGCGACCGAGTTTGAGGATGACTAGTGAGGTTTCACTGAAACGAAGAGGCTTCATCCCTTGGGATGCAAAAATAAACGGCAGGGTGGTTCAATCTGCCGTTTGGCGTTTCCTGGAGACTGAGAGAAACTCCGTTAACGCACATCCACAAGGATTGCGTACTAATACTAACATTCCCCTGTGCAACTTGCTTGGCCAGGATTTCCATTACCGGTCTTATGACACTGAAGTGATCGTGGCCCGTAATCCTAAAGAACTGAATATTGGCGTTCGTGTTCTCAGCATTCATGGTTGAGATCGCCCTATCCCAGTTTACTTCTGCCCCTTCGCTCACAAACACTGGAGCCTCTACGAGGTGCGTGGCTTTGATCTTCTAGCTTATCGCCATCTCGGCCTTGTTGTCTCGATCGACGTAGGGCAGCGCAGCCAAGATGTCGTCGACTTCACCAAAGAATCCTCGACTTCACCAAAGAATCCTCGACTTCACCAAAGAATCCTCGACTTCACCAAAGAATCCTTCACGCTGGCCTGGATTGTCGATTCCGCCGCGATGAGAGGGAAACATCATGACAAACCCTGCTTTGCGAAAGGCACTGGCCGATTGATGAGTGTCACGAGACCTTGGAGAGCAGACGTCATCAATCGAGTTATGAACGCAGCCAATAATCCGCACGATCGCGGATGCTTCTCGCCGTCCTCTGGTTCCTTGGCCACATAGGCGTGGACCCCTCGGACCTCAGACTGATACGAGAGTAACTGAAGATCATTTTCTTCAGGCGATGTTGTCGCAGCTGGATATGAGTCGCCGGAGGTGATCACCTTTGTTGGGAACTGCTTCTTGCTCCAACCGGCGATCCCTAGTCGACTCCACCTACTGGACCAGGTCCCGATTGGGTTCCGGATCAACCTGCAGTCAAAAGGCGTAGCAAATGAAACTGGTTGCTTATTAGAGTTCCATTTCAAAACACAGGAATTAACGCATTAATTGCCGCGAGCATATCGAAACCGATGCACTTTTTGGAAAATCAGCATTCGTAGAGAACGCGTTACTCTCGTTCCGCGATGGCCTTCTTGCTTGCCACCTCAAATTCGTCGCCAGCAACCCACTCTGGCATCTTATCTTGATTGGCGACAACCGTGCCTTTCGGAAACAACAGCTGAGCGTCTTCGATCTCTCCCTCCAAGTTCTAGTCCTTACTGTATTCATCGCTTGGCTGGTGGTAGATTTTTTCGTCCACTCTTCGAACTGGTGCTTACCCCAGCCGTCAGTCCGCCCAATGAAGTTGAAGCCACTGTCGAGATAAACGCCTGGAACGCCGACTTGCGCAAGGCTAAAGTGATCAGAGTGGTAGTAGTATCCGCGATCGGGATACAGATCAGGAGTGACGGTCCGTTTTTGCCACTTGGCGACTTGCATCACAAGCGGGTCAAGGTTCGACTTGCCATCGCCGACAATGCTCAGATCGTAAGTTCTTCCGAGAAGTTTGATGCCGTCGATGTTTAGGACTGCGGCCATGTAGCCAGCAGGAAACGGCGGGTTTTCAGCCAGGTACTTTGCCCCAAGCAGCCCTTGCTCTTCCGATCCTACAAAAGCGAATAGAATCGAACGCTTTGGCCGTTCCTTCATCGAAGCAAATGCTTTCGCAATGGTGAGTAGGGATGCGGTTCCAGATGCGTTATCAATAGCTCCATTGAAGATATTGTCTCCGTTTCCATCGCGTTGGGCAGCCATGCCGATATGATCATGGTGCGCCGTGAACACCACGTGCTCTTTGGCGAGCTCTGGATCGGAGCCACGCAGCACGCCGAACACGTTGCCAGGTACTTGTTCGCGCGATAGACTTAAATGCAGCTCTTGTGGTGACTCCCAAGGACACAGGCTGAAGGTTACGTGATTCCGCAGCCGCGCAAGCGCAACTTATCTAAATCCTGTCCGGCTAACTTCATCACCCGTCGCGCTGCGTCCTCAGTAAGTCAGCCATTAAAGTCGATGTCGGCCCCCTGGTATCGGCTAGGCGAAATTCTTCGCTTGCCTAGGAGGTTTTCACGACTTGGTACGGATAAACTGCTGAGGACTCCGTGTGAATTATGAGCGCACCAGCGGCTCACATCCGAGCGTCTTGAGCGTACTTGTAGTCCCAACGCCCGTTGTAGAGTCGCTTGCGCCCGCCAAAAAGATTGGGATCGTCCTCAAGATCGTTGTTCATAATGACCAAAATCTTACCAGTAACATCGACGTCTTTGAAATCATCCCACTCGTACTCAGTCGCCTGCATTCCATAGCCGACGAAAACGAGATCTCCGGTAACAGAGAGTGTTTCATTAACGGGCTTACCACTGGTAAGCATCATGTCATCGTGGTGATTCAGGTGCACAGACAGATCACCTTTGTGGAAGCTGAAACTGGTCGGTGGCGAAGTTGAAACCCCTACCAGTGGTACGGGCTGTGACCAGCTCGTTTTTTCATCATCAGTATTCCCACCTGGTTCGATGCCCATGGCTTCTAGATGCGTTCGAATGTAAAGCTGTGCAATGGCATCGCCGCGCGAAGCGGGGCCACGGCCTTCAAGCAGGTCGTCGGCAAGAAAGCGAATATAGCTGCGCATCACATGATCTTCTATCTGGCGGGCAGCTTTTGCTGCTGGCGCCGATGGTCCCATTCCTGTGCACCGGAATGGTTCGCGAGAATCAATATTGAGAGGAGGAATCCAGTCGAGAATACTAGGTTGAGCACGCGGGAGAGCTACTGAGGGTAGAGAGAGAGTGACAGAATTCAGCCAATGGGCCGAGCCCTTGTCGACGGCATAGTCGCCCATGAGTCACCCAATAGATTCCAAAGCTGCGATGAGGTACCGATGATGAGCTGGCTAACTCTACGGATGAGGAAAAAGGAGTAGCACAGAAGCGGCACCTATTTTTCGGGCAGAAAGCTTTTCTGCAGCCAGTCTTGCGCTGAGAACGAAAGCTTATCTTGGTGCTTGTCGAGCTGCTTGTTGATCTTGTCGACGAGCTTTCCGTTCAAGTCTTTTACTTTTTCGTCCACCACTCTCTTCAGACCAGCACCAAGCTCTTTTGCGAAGTCGCCGCCAAGCTGGCTGATCCGACGAACGCGATAGTAAGTCAGCTGCACATTTGCTTTTCCGATCTTGGGAACCAAAGATACATCCGGGGGTAGCTTGAGCGGATTGAGCTGGATGGCAACCTGCCCCTCCAAAGTCAAACGGCAGGCCGCATCAGCATTCGCACTCAGGCTAATCAGCTGGACATCTCGGGCCCACTGGCTTAGACGCCCAAAGACGTCCAGCGAGGCATCTACGGTGACAGCGAAGGCAATCTTACCGTCGGAAAGTGTTTCAAGTCGGGTGAACTTAATCTTCAGATTCTTCTCAGGCTCGACCAAGGCAATCCGATAACGCGTCCACGTGCCCGAGTTGACCATTTTCTTCCGGCGTTTGGTCTCAATTTTGAAACCTTCGCGGCGAAGACGAATGCCATCCCAGACTTCCTTCTGCTTGCCCCACTTGCGGTCGTCTTCATAGGTTGGCGGAAGGTTGTCGCGAATAAGATGTTCAAGCCATCCCAAGAGCGCTGGCGAAGCTAAGTCTTGTTCTACCTTGGTTGACGTTGGTTCCGCCTGGGAGAATTGGCCCAGAGTTGGCTGCGGCCCTAAAAACGTCAGAAGCAGAGAGGCGAGAAGACCGCATTGAAGGAACACTTCTCGCCTCTAAATTTGGAGTATCGGGTTTGCCGTTTCACAACCCAAAGCCTTAGCGAGGACTTTGTCACTTCATTGCGAGCGACAAGTCACTTTTTGCAGAGCTATTTACCAGGGCCTGGAATGTATGCTGAGAATCCCAACGGCCCAGCTACGCAAGTCCATCCTATTGAGCACTCTGCCGATCTACGGCTTCACTACTGCGTGATCTTCACTTGGCTGCCAACTGTCAGAATGCTGAATACATGTTGCGCGTCGCGTGGTGCGAGGCTGATGCAGCCCGCATCCTTTAGATCAGGGCTTGGCATCTGAGGCGATCCATGGATGCAAAGATCATTGCCCAAGTTGATCCAGTAACCGCCGTAAGGATTGCGTGGATCAGCTTCTTCCACCACTACCGCCCCCGCACCGTAAAAAGTTCGTTCAGTGCTACGATCTACCACCTGAAAGGTACCAACCCTGGGAGCCGGATCGGTTCCTACCGAAAACGGAAATCGACCAGCGTACATCTTGCCGATGAAGAGCGTCAGTTCTTTTGCTCTCAAGTTGATCCGAGCATGAAAGGGCCCACGTAGAACCTTTAGCTCTTTGCCTGGTACCAAAGCTTTTGCATCACCAAGTCCATTCAAAGCTGCCAGCAACTCAGGGTTCATTCCGTATTGGGCCGCAACGCTCGCTACATTATCCGTTGCAATCGCAACGTAAGG
>PKCQ01000351.1 GCA_002862265.1 Planctomycetaceae bacterium
TGATCGAAGGTGAAGAGGAAGTCGGTTCGGAAGCCTTCGCTGAATATCTCGCGAAACCCGAGGCGGCCGAAAAGCTATCTTGTGACGTGGTCGTCATCAGCGATTCGTGCCAGTACGCCGAAGGTCAACCGGCGATCACGTACGGGCTCCGTGGCATCGCTTATTTCGAGTTACACCTCGATGGCCCCAAGCAAGACCTGCACTCGGGTAGCTTTGGTGGAGCTGTTCACAATCCTGCCAATGCACTAGCGGCATTTCTCACAAAGATGCTCGACGAAGACGGGCGTATACACCTGCCAGGCTTCTACGATTCAGTGAAGCCTCTCGAAGATTCCGAACGTGAAATGTGGGCGGGTCTTGAATTCAGCGATGAGGAGTTCGCCGCTCAGTTAGAAGTCGACGCGCTCAAGGGGGAAGCCGGATACACTACTTTGGAGCGCCGCTGGGCTCGTCCAACTTGCGATGTGCACGGATTGTGGAGCGGCTATCAAGGAGAAGGCGGAAAGACGATCGTTCCCGCCAAAGCTGGTGCGAAAGTTAGCTTCCGTTTAGTACCAAATCAGACTCCTGAACAAGTTGCCGAGCAGTTCAAGCAATTTATCGCCGAGAACACTCCACCCGGAATTAAGATCGAACTTATCGACCTTCACGGTGGTCCGGGAGTCGTTGTCGATCCGAATAGCCCTTACGTTGGAGCCGCTCAGAAGGCGATCGCCAGTGCCTTTGGCACCGAAGCGGTTTTGATTCGCGAAGGTGGATCGATCCCGATCGTGGCCGACATGGTAGAGAAGCTCGACACCGACGTCTTGCTCCTCGGCTGGGGCTTGAACGACGATGGCGCTCACAGCCCCGACGAAAAATTCAAGATCGAAGACTACTACCGTGGCATCCGCGCCAGCAGCCACCTGTGGCACGAACTATCCCAACTAGACGTTTAGAAATTGAATTTGAGCGGTGAGCACGTGCTTAATTTAATTCCTTTTCATAATTCAACGCGTAGGGGAGGCAGCGCAAACAGGTTGCCTTTCTGGGGCTTGGGGTCGTGGTGAAATCTTGCTTTCAATACGGCACGCCACACTGACAAGAATCAAAACCGAACATTCCAAGGCAACGAAGCTGAGAATAAATGCTCGATCGAAAACTGATCTTAGAAAACATTGACGACGTCAAGAAGAACTGCGAGTTACGTGGTGCCAACGTAGACATCGACCAACTGTGCGAGTGGGAGAGACTGCGCAAAGAAAAACTGCACGAAGCCCAAGAGCTGAATCGTCAAGCGAACGACATCAGCAAGCAGATTGGCAAAGCGGGCTCGCCGGAAGAGCGTGATGAGCTGAAGGAAAAGGGCCGACAACTGCGTGAGCAAAAAGATGCCGCGCAAGCCGAGTACGAAGACCTGGATTCCAAGGCCACCGAGCTCCAAGCTCAGATTCCAAACCTGACTCACCCTGATGCACCTATTGGCGATGACGACATGGCCAACAAGGAACTGACTCTCGGCAAAACGCCGCTGCCCAAGTTCGATTTCGCGCCGAAAGATCACTTGGAGCTAGGCAAGCAGCATGACATGATTGACTTCGAGTCGGGAGCTCGAGTCGCTGGCTCCGGATTCTACTACTTGCGCAACGAAGCCGTACTCCTAGATTTGGCGCTGCAGCAATTTGCTGTTCAACACTTGGTCAAAAAAGCGTTTGTGCCCATCACGACACCTGATGTCGCCCATACCGATATTTTGCATGGCATCGGCTTCATGCCGCGAGGCCCGGAGACGCAGATTTATTCCATCGAAAACACAGACTTAAATCTCGTCGCAACCGCTGAGATTACGCTAGGAGGCATGATGGCCGCACAGACCCTAAATGCAGAGGACCTGCCTCTTAAGATTGTTGGCTTAAGCCACTGTTTCCGCACCGAAGCCGGGGCTGCCGGTCGAGCATCCAAGGGACTTTATCGGGTCCACCAATTCACCAAGATCGAGATGTTTGCGTTTTCTTTGCCTGACCAAAGCGACGGGTTGCACGAAGAATTGCGTGAGATCGAATGCGAGCTTTTTGACACTCTGGAAGTCCCTTACCGAGTTGTCGACACGGCGACCGGTGATCTGGGCGGTCCTGCCTATCGCAAATACGATCTCGAAGCTTGGATGCCCGGTCGTGGTGAAGGTGGCGAGTGGGGTGAAGTCACAAGCACATCCAACTGCACCGACTATCAGGCTCGGCGTTTGAATATCCGCTACAAAACCAAGGGCGAGAAGGGCACGAAGTTGTGCCACACACTCAACGGAACAGCAATTGCCATCAGCCGAGCCCTGATTGCGATCATGGAAAACAACCAACAAGCAGATGGCTCCATCCGAGTCCCGACTGCCTTGCAGCCATGGGTCGGCAAGGAAGTCATCGGCTAACCAGGATATTACAGTATTTCGTTTAATGCCCAACTGCAGGCGTTGGCTCACTTGTAAAAAAAGCACAACCCGTCGGTTTGGGATGCCCCGCTGGCTTACCGCCCAAAAAACCGTTCGTTTAACGCCTGCGCCCGGAGAATCACATGCACGCCCGCACATTCTCAAAAAAGTCTTTTCCCGCACTGCATTTCCCACTGCTTGCCACAGCATTGATTTGCGCCATGAACACGGTTTGTGCTGACTGGCCTGCCTTCCGTGGCCCGACTCGTGATGGCGTGGTCAATCAAAAACTCCCAACCAGCTGGACACAAACTGAAAATATTGTCTGGCGGACTGAGTTGCCTGGGGAAGGCTGGTCCAGTCCGATCCTCGTAGGCAAAGAGGCCTTTATAACGGTCGCGGTTCCAATGGCGGATGGTGGACTGGACTTGTGTCTGATTGGCGTGGACACCGACACAGGCTCGGTCAATATCATCACGCCACTGTTCAAGCAACCAGCTAATGCGCCGAAGATTCATAAGAAAAACTCACACGCTAGCCCAACTCCACTCTACGACGGCACGAACTTGTATGTTCACTTCGGGCACCAAGGCACTGCCTGCGTCTCACCGCAAGGACTTATTCAGTGGAAGAATGATAGTCTCGCCTATCCGCCCGTTCACGGGAACGGTGGATCCCCAACCATCGCCGGCGAGCTACTTGTCTTCTCACGCGACGGAGGTGACATTGCAGAAGTCACCGCCTTGAACAAGAAGAGTGGCGAGGTCGTCTGGCAAACGAAACGCGAAGTAGAAGTGGCTCGCCAGTTCTCCTTTTGCACGCCACTTGTCACTGAAATCAATGGCGTCCAACAGCTGATTCTTCCCGGGTCCAACGTCGTGCAAAGTTTGAACCCGCAAACAGGGGAAGAGATTTGGCGTCTACAGTACGATGGCTATTCGGTCATCCCTCGCCCGATATTCCACCAAGGCCTCGTCTTTGTCTGCACGGGCTACAATCGCCCGAGCTTGCTCGCGATAGCCCCAACTGGCAGTGGCGATGTGACCGACACTCATCTAGTCTGGAGTTCGAAGGTTAGTATTCCGCACACACCCTCCCTGCTACCTTACCAAGACAAAATTGCCCTGGTCAGTGACCGTGGTGTTGCAAGCAGCTTTGTTGCGAAGACCGGCGAACAAGTATGGAAGAAGCGTATTGGCGGAAACTTTTCAGCATCGCCGCTTCTCTCTGGATCGCTGATGTACTTGCTCAGTGAAACTGGCGACTGCACTATTCTGGACATCGCTGGTGAGCCAGAGATCGTCGAAACAAACGAGTTGGGCGAACGCTGCTTGGCGTCCCTCGCCGTAGTTGGCGATGACTTGCTACTGCGAAGCGACAAGGCACTTTACCGGATTCGACCAGCCAAGTAACCCAAGCCCATGAACTATGCCGACACACTGCTTTGACATTCTGTTGCAAAAGAAATTCCCCAGGGACCTGCCTGCGGTGATCGTCGCGTTTGGCGATGACAACTTCTTACGCCGCGAAAGTGTGTTTCGCATCCTGTCTCATGCTAAAGTCGATCCGGAAATTGCACGAAGTTTCGATGGCGAAGAGTGTGCTTGGATCGACGTCCACGATGAACTCGCCACTTTATCACTATTCTCTGAAGATGAACGTCGCATCGCGATCGTAAACTCCGCAGACAAATTGGTAAAAGACGCGCGGGTTCAGCTAGAAAAATGGCTTGCCAAACCGGCCGCGTCTTCATTGTTGGTGCTACAGCTAAGCAGCTTCCCATCGAACACTAAGTTGTACAAAAGCGCGGACAAGAATGGCTGGTGCGTTCAATGTTCCTTGCCGACCAGCAGGCCACGCAGCAAAACGCCAGATCTAAAGAAGCTTAAGGAGTGGATCAAGAACTGGTCGGAGACTGAGCTAGAATTGAAACTGTCCTCGACCCAAGTCAATCAGATCATGGATGCCGTTGGCACCGACTGCGGACTACTGCATCAAGAGCTCAGTAAACTCTCACTCTACACCGATGAGAGTGGTAAGCTCAGCGAAGATGCCATGCGAGAAAACATGGGTACTTGGCGAACGCGAACCATGTGGGATATCGCTGACGCAATCGCTGACGGAAACGCGGCCGACGCGATGCTACAACTAGAGAAAGTCTTTGCAGCTGGTGAGCATCCCGCTGCTGTGATTCCGCAAGTCGCCTGGAGCTTGCGAAGGTTTGGCAGGGCCGCCCATCTGATCCTCCAGGGATATCGCACCGGTGTTCGCGTTCCCGCCGCCGCGGCAATTGGACAATGCGGATTCTGGGGCCCGGATGCGAAGAAGGCCGAAGCACGTCTCAAACGCATGGGGTTGCGGCGAGCCAGCATGCTGTCGCAATGGTTATTGGAGCTGGACTTGAAAATCAAAGGCAGCCACTCTCAACCCGCTCGTGCGATCTTTGCTCTGGAAGAGCTGTGCCTGAAGTTTGCGAAGTAGCAAAGCCCATTTTTGGGTAAGGCTTGATAAGAAGCTTCTTCTCGCACTCAGTGCAGCTGCATACACTGCCTTACACTGGCGGGGCTAGTACCACACGCGCTTTTAGAATCGGCTGGAGCCTTGACTCCAACATCAGGTGCCCTAGCTTTTCTTCATGAACATGGAGAGGGCTGGGATTAAGCTGCAGCCCAGAAGGATTCCAGGCGTCCAGCTGTCGAGAGCGATGCCGAGGGAGACCGCAATGGAAAGTCCCATCGCGACGCTACCAGTTGCTCTTAGATGCTTCATTCGTCTAGTGCACTTCCAAGGCATCGGATTCATCATTCATTCAGTTTTCTCCCAATCGCAAAACTTCGTGCCATAGTCAGATGGCCCGCAGCTTAGCTTCCTAGACCCTACACACCTTGATCGCTTTACGGATAAAAGTCCGAGCAGTCACACATTCCCGAGTCGTGCTGATAGCAAGCCACCGGAAAACGGGCCACTTGTCGACCCATCCGAACTGCCCTACTTGCAGCAGCTGCGCGTCGGAACGCGAATCGACAGAAACACGCTTTTCACTTCGAAGCTTCTTATTCTGATGAAGATCGTATGGAGTCATGCTATCCGAAAGTCTTCGTGTGGCAATTCCAAGATGCACCAACAAAACATCCTTATAGTTTTGTCCTCACCACCGAAGTCGACGAGAATTTCCCCCCTAATAACGCCGGCAGAATCAACGGCGGCAGTTATCTGTGTGGCGACGACGTTGGCTCAAAATCACCCGTGATTGTCCTGGAAGTCGAATCAACCGCGCAGCGAATCAAAGATGTTGAAGCCGCTAGTGGCTCACTCGTCATGGGGCCAGCGGAGATCCCAGGCATGAGAAGCTCTGCGCAGATCAATGATTCAGAAGGCGATACGATCGGGATGTGACAACCACTGAATGGCTAGCAAGAAAGCCTGCGTGCCAAAACGGTAAGCTTAAACCGGCGGATGCAGGCTATACCCTGGAAGTCGTTCTACTGTGGCTTGTTAATGGGGCGGATGCCGTGAATTCGTCCTCGAGGCGCGAGGCCGCGAGTTGCGATAGGCACGTCGAGCTGGTGCACACCGGTGTTTCCGGCACGATCGACCGCTTCTAGCTTCAAATAAATCATCTCAGGCAAACCTGGCTTTGGCTTCCAGAGATAAACCCCAGTATTGCTGAGGCCCGTTGCGATCGTCTTCCAGGGCCCCTCAGCTCGATCGCTGTAGCTTAGTGTTATTGGCTTCGAGACCAAGTGACCGTCGTCGCCGTCGTAGTCAATCACCAACATTCCATCCTCTGGGCCTTCACCGTAGACGGCCCGAGTAATGCGTGCCTTCGGAACAGTCGTATCGACGTTGATCCAAACGTCGGCGGTGTCTCCCGCCTTCGGACGATTGCTGACCAAGCCGTTGTTCCCGATAACAACCATGCGGAATCCAAATAAGCCGTCATTTCCAACTTGAACGTCGAATGGGCTTTGACGATCCGGATCGGTGCCCCACTGCTGCCAGGTACGACCTCCGTCCTCGGTGCCCCATAGTTCAATCTCGGATAGCTTGCCTCCGCCGAGAGCTTCGATGGAATAGTCGAGACTAAATGAGGCAGCGTTGCAGTGATAAGCACCCAAGTTCGAAAATTCATCTATGACGGGCGAGACTTCTTTGATCTCAGCAGAATATCCCTTGGCCGTCTCTTGTCGCTTGGGCAACGAATAGCCCGGTACAGCCTGCTCGACCTGAGGCAAGGTGCGATTGACGTCCTGAGTTGCCGAAGGGGACGCCGGAGAGGGAAAGTCTTGGTTAAAGCCTGGATTTGGCGAAAAGCCTGAGGACTCTGGGTTTGGTGCCGGGGCTGGCAATTCTTCTAGTCCAGGCGCGGCCGGATGACTGATGGCCCTACTACTCTCAAGCGACAGGCCTCCGTTGCTCGCCAATGTTCCAGGCCCCGTCGAATTTGGAACTGCAACGTGTGGCAATGACTGCGCG
>PKCQ01000600.1 GCA_002862265.1 Planctomycetaceae bacterium
TAAGGAAAACACCGAAAAAAAAAGGCTGAGGTAGATCCCAGGATTGGATTGAATCCGCCAAACGTAATCGAAACAAAGATCACGTGGCCAAAAGACGAGCCCCATGTAGTGCCAAATGATCTCGGGCTGCGTTCGTAGATACTCCCACGACGACGGACCTTTCATCCCAAATCCCATTGAGCTACCAGCAGTCTTCACCGGATCGAAAAATCGGCTGACCATGGGAATGAACCAGAGAAATGGGGATGTCATCAGCAAGTAAGCAAGCCACCGGAGCTTGAGAACGTCCAGCCACCTCTCTCTTGTCACCAAACGATCCAAAAGAAGGACGGCCAGCGGAGCAGTTGCAAAGATCTCTTTAGAAAGCAGCCCGATCCACGCCGACAGACAGATCGCGATACACCCCAGTGCGCGCCAACCTTGCAGATACAGAAGCATGCCTACCCACACGCCCAAGTAGCCCAGGCTAGCCAAGGACTCGTAGCGTTGGACGATGTTGGTGACCGCTTGGGTCGTAAGCGGGTGAATCACCCAAGTCGTTGAGATGAATGCTCCCAGTACTAGATCTGAGTTTCGCAGGCTAGGATTAGAAGCTGCTTGCCAATGTCTCCTGAACAGAAGCGTCGTAAGCAGAATACCGCAGAAAAGAAGCAACCCGTTCGTAACATGGATTGCGAGGTTCACAACGTGATACGCGAATGGGTCGTTCTGCGAGACGTGCCAGTTGAGGGCAAACGAGTAAAGTCCGACAGGCCTATTATTGCTAAAGAAAGTCGTTAGCGGCCACAAAGACCTAATCCGTTCGTTATCAACAATGTTGCCATAGTCATCAAAGTGGAATACTCCATCCAGAGAGCCCTTCCAGACAATTAGCCACACTGCCGCAGCACACAGAGCAACTCCGAGTATCAGAGGGATACCAGGTTTGCTTTCAAGGGAAACATCGCGTTCTATGTTGGGCACGCTATCGGTGGATGACATACTACTGGCTTGAGGCGTCGACTCGCTAAATCGATCTTTCGTCACGGCTTACGCAGGTAGTTAACTCGATTGTACTTTCAATACAATTGCATGAAAGACAAGTTATCGCGGACAATGAGCGGGTCGGAATGTTTGGTCGACTTATAACGATACGAGCGTCAGCGCGGGACAAAGACTGAAGAACCGGCGGCTAGCGGCTTTTTCAATCGAAACCCGACGCGTCAGCGAGAGATCAACTGCCGTTCCAGGCACGAACGAGTCCCTCGCTCACGAACTCTGGCAGCGGGTCACCGAGTCGACTAAACCAACAATCCGCTACGACAAAGCCGCTCACTTTCCGTATGGTTCAACAGCTCCAAACTAGACTCACTCTATACGCGTTAATATTCCTACCTCAATTATTTTGCTCACACCTACGTTTGCTTCCACGATGTGACTTACTGCTTTCACTTTTGGAATGGCGATTCGCCAGGGACGAACTGCTTCGCGAACTTCGACAACGCGAAAATCCTTATCCAGAAAAAAGACGTCGATTGGAAAACGCATCCAAAAAGTGTGGATCGAACTACAGTTTCGCAACAAGACTCCAGTCTTCCCTGGCATGCTTGTGACAAACTGCAATCCGACAAAGCGCTGCAAAAACCCATTCGCTTCGTGAACTTCGGCGAGCAACAAGGAATCGTTTTCCGTAGCAACCCAACGACCAATCCTTGGAAATCTCATTTTCAAATCTCAAAACCCAACCCCCCGTCCAATCACGCTCTCGAGAGCCTGGACAATCTGGTAAAGGATCGGTCCCAGAGCCGCGATCATGATGCCGGGCAAAAAGCAAACGATGAGTGGAAAAAGTAATTTCACTGGAACAGCCATGGCCATGGCAAGGGCTCGTTCACGGCGCCTGCTACGCAAGTCGTCAGCCTGCGCGCGAAGCGTTGCTGCCAGTCCTGCACCGACTTGCTCTGCGTGAATCAGAGCCGAGATAAAGATGGAGAACCATGGAACATTCACATGCCGATTCAGACGCCTGAGTGATTCGATGCGCGGACGTCCGGTAAGAATTTCCAGTCGAAACAGACGAAAATCTTGGGAAAGTGGACGCTCGCGACGCTGATTCTCCAGCACCCGGTCGAGCGCTGCGTCGAAGCTAAGTCCGGCTTCCGCAAGTGTCGCGAGCAGGTCCAGAGCCAAGGGTAGGTCTTGCTCAATTTGGGTTACCCTCTTTCTCCGTTTGGCCCGAACGATGGCGGCTGGCATCGCCCCTAATGTCAACACTGCAGCGTACGGCATGAGCCAAACGATTGGCAGGAACACCTCACCGACGGCTCCTGGAATCTCGTAGAGGAGAGACTCTAAAAGCGGAAGAACTTCACTTTGTGAAATGGCGTATGCAGCCACTCCAGCAAGTAACGCACAGCCAAGACTTGCTAGCAGAAACCACCTAGTCGCGTTAGGGCTTCGATAGCCTGACTGAAAAAGCCACCAGCCAAGCCGGGAACGGCTCGCTTCTGGAACAGGCTCTGCGTTCAGCGCGTAAGACTGGACGTTCGACGCAAGCCTCTGCTGACTCTGCGTGAGAGTCCACAACCATTGCATCCACCAAAGTGCAAGAGGCACGACTGCCAACATGAGCAGCAATATCGCAAGCTGTGGTAATGTCATAACAGTGGCCACCCACGCGGCTAAAACTTCGGCTTGCTCATCCAGCTAATCCAGAGCGTTCCCACGGCCTGAAGTAGCATTCCAATACTGACCATGAGTTGGCCGACAAGACTCGTCAAAAATCCGCCCATGCGTTCCGGATCATTCCGCCAAATCAGTGCCGCAATGAAGTAAGTCGTCAGAACAACACTGATTACCGAGAGGCGTGCTTGGGTAGTCATCGCGTTCATTCGACGCGACAGTTCGATTCGATCACGCACCGTACGCCCAACGTTGGCAAGTGTCACGGCGAGTCGACCTCCCACGCGCCAATTCACGGCCAACGTCTGCGCGAATAATATAACGCTCTCGAGTGGCAGTCTTTCGGTTAGGTCGCCGAGCGCTTCGACAGGATCTTCTCCGTATCGAATCGCTCGCACTAGCTGCTGAGCTTCGCGCGGCCAAGCTCCGCGAGCTTCAGCGATACTTGATTCCAATGCCGTTTGTAGCCCTGCTCCGGATTTCACGGCCGCCACCATCATGTCGATCGAGTCGGCCAACTGCTGCTCCAACTTGGCGATGCGACGCTGCAGGAAGATCGTATCGATCTGTGCGAAGCAAAGCAGGATCATGACATAGAACGCAACTAGGTAAGGCCAAGGAATCGGCAAGAATGTAGCCAACAGTGCGACAACGACGATCGCAATCGGAATCCCCACCCACCAGAGTCGTCGAAGGACTGGGCTGCGACGGATGCTGACAACTGATTCAACGGAATCTCCAGCCTCTCCATCTGACATCCGGGCAGAGGCTTCCATCAGCCGCTGGTTCGCCTCAGCGGCCAACTGACTACGGCGCAACGCAATCGCCATCGCAGCAACCCCAGCCACCAGCAGGCATCCGGTCAGAGTGAAAAGCAAGCCGGCCAAAAATCAGCCCTCACTTGCTTGGCGAAACAACTCGAGAGGAATCCCAAAACCACGCTCGCGCAATGCATGGACTCGTCGCGGCACGATTCCTGTCGCCACATGACTCCCAAGAATCTTTTTATCAGCCCGACCGTGCTGCTTGAAGACGAAGATATCCTGCAGCTGCGGTGTTAGCTCTTCCATACCCGTCAATTCGGATATCGACTCAACCCGACGGACACCATCGTCATAGCGTCTCACTTGGATGATCAAGTCAACAGCGGAGGCGATCTGCTCTCGAATGGCACGAGAAGGCAGATCCACACCAGCCATCAACACCATCGTCTCCAGCCTAGCCACTGCATCGCGCGGGTTATTGGCGTGAACCGTGGTAAGACTTCCGTCGTGCCCGGTGTTCATCGCTTGCAGCATGTCGAGGGCTTCTCCTCCTCGCACTTCGCCGACAATGATGCGATCCGGACGCATACGCAGAGCGTTTATAACCAAGTCGCGAGCAGCGATCCGACCGCTTCCCTCCAAGTTGGTCGGACGAGTCTCCATCCGAACAACGTGAGTCTGATCAAGCTGTAGCTCGGCAGCGTCTTCGATCGTCACGATGCGTTCAGAGCTCGGTATCGCCTCGCAGATGGATCCCAAAAACGTCGACTTGCCAGCCCCAGTACCACCTGAGACGATCACGTTACTACGGGCTGTCACCATCCACTGCATGAACTGCTGCATCGGCGCGGTGAACATTCCAAGCCTCGCAAGATCGTCATCACGAAGGCGTCGTTTACCGAATCGACGAATCGACAAGGTAGGACCGTCAATCGTCACCGGAGGAAGTGTCGCGTTGACCCGACTGCCATCAGCAAGCCGCGCGTCCACCATCGGCGAGCTCTCATCGATTCTGCGACCAACACGTGCTGCGATTCGCTGGATGATTCGAACCAGGTGGTCACTATCGCGAAAGCGAACATCGACTTCCTCCAGCTTTCCGAATCGCTCAACGTAGATCTGATCAAAGCGATTGACCAAGATGTCCGTTACAGCTGGATCACCGAGCAGCGGTGCGAGCGGGCCGACGCCAAGCGTTTCTTCGCGCAGGTCGTCCGCTAGACGTTCTTGTTCGGCAGCATTCAGGGGCAAGTCTTCATTGTCGAGAACTCCCTCAACAAAGTCACGAACCGCCTCCTCCAGAACCTCGTCGTTGGCACCAACAAACTGACTCTCATTCAAGAGGTCTAGCAAGCGTTGGTGCAGCGAGGATTTGACCGTAACGTAGTCCGCATTCTTTGCAGTTTGTCCCGCATCAGAGTTCAGACTAAAAGCGTTCTTGCTGGTCTCTCGCTTTTGTGCGCGGTCTTTCGGAACTTGAAACCGAACACGCGACATTCGCAGCCTGGCAAGCCGACTGGCAAGCTCGGGTGAATCCTCCGACTCGCTCATGAGCTCACCTCAGTGACCGGAGCATCTAGAACGTCCACCTCATCAACCAACTCATTGATCGCACGATGAAGCTTCGACCACTTAACGAAATCCATCGTTGATGGCCGCCCGACATTGGCCGCAGTTATGACTCGCTTGTCGTAGGGTACGACGTGATCGACTTCCATCCGCAGGGAACGGGAAACATCGTCGAGCATCGGATTACCGGCTAGCTGCTGGTAACGATTGACGATGACACCCACCCGATCTCTTGGGTATTGCAGTTTGTCGAGCAGCCCAAGTAGCTGAACGGCACTTAGAACCGTAGGTACTACATTGTCCAGCACGATGTAGGCGCGTTTGGCCACATCCAGCACGCTCATGATCGTTTGATCGAATAACGGAAAAGTGTCGACAATGACAAACCGAAATGTTCGCCGAGCGAGATTGAGCACCTGTGCAATCGCTTGATCATCAATATCAGCCGCAGCGACTGGGTCAGTAGGCGCAGCCAGCAGAAGGAGACCGGATTCATGAGGTTCCGCCAACTGGCGAATCAAAGTACTGTCCAATCGCTGCCGCTGTTCAAATGCATCTAGCAGCGATGTCTCTGGAGCCAAGTCGAGCATCGGCGCGCAGACGCCCATTTGCAGCGAAGCATCAATCAGCAGAACTTCATCTGGATATCGCTTGGCCAGCGAAACAGCAAGGTTGACGGCCATCGTGGATTTGCCAACACCGCCTTTATTGCTGATCATTGCGACGCAAGCACCCGTCCTAGAAGGGCCAGCTGGTTCTTCGTTGGGCATCAATCGGCTGAAGAGTCCGCTGAGCTCTCCAGCAGCGATGGGCCGTCGGATAAAGTCGCCAACTCCACTACGAACGAGGGACACCATATCGCTCGAAGTCAAGGACGAAGAGGCGGACTCTCCGCTATAAACACCCGCCAACCGCATGTCTGGGCGAATCGACCGCAGCTCCTCAATCCTAGCTTGATCAGACGCCAAGTCTCCAGAAAGCTCGATCAAAGCTGCTCGCGGATCGCGATCACGCGCCAAATCAATCGCAGCAGTCAGCTCTGTGGTCGCAAAAGCATTCACCGGCGTGTCGACAGTCTCGCGAATTGCCTCACGGATTTCACTAGCAACC
Source organism: Planctomycetaceae bacterium (assembly GCA_002862265.1). Classification (GTDB taxonomy): domain Bacteria; phylum Planctomycetota; class Planctomycetia; order Pirellulales; family Pirellulaceae; genus Aureliella. Next base: position 6,105 of record PKCQ01000600.1, read on the forward strand.
GAATCATGCGAAACAAATAACAGCAGCGGAAAGGCTGCATCTACAGTCGCCATTACTTGCTACCCGAGTCTTGAGGAACTTGGGGCCCAGGTTGTGCGATCGGCAGTACTGGCTGGTCTGTGAGAAAGACTTCCGTGCTAACGTCCGTACCACTGACGTGCTCTCGGATTACCGCTCGCACCGGTGGAATAGCAGGCTTGCGAGTCTGATGCAATTTCGCTTCCGTCGGCGCCCCCGACAAGGGGCGAACTGCAGCAATGAGCGGAGAAGTCGCGTCCAACAAACCAACTAGACCTCCGACCTGTTCTTCTCGAACGGCAATCACATAACGCTGAACGACTCGAGTCTCCGTGGTGGGCGGAGTCACCCGGACGGTTTCAGTAGAAACAGTGCCATCCTCCAAGAGTCGCGTCTGTGTCTGCGTTTCGCTCGCTGCACCTGGAATGGTGAATGTAAGAGTCGATTCGCCTAAGTGTGCCAGCATCCTGACGCCCTCTGCGACCATTCGGGACACCGATACTCGCCCAGATGGCAACTTTCCGGCTTCACGAACTGCATCGCTAGAACTCAATACCTGGCGAACAGTGCCACCCAGCTGGTTGACTTGGACACCGCTCGCGGAAGCGATATCGACCAATGCACCTGTGGTTAAGCCTTCAAGACCGATGAGCTGTGCCGAATTAATAGTTATCGCTCGCTCACCGGCGCGAAGCCCGACCGCAATTCCCGGTGGAGTCCCGGGAGGCGCT
>PKCQ01000599.1 GCA_002862265.1 Planctomycetaceae bacterium
AGTGGCATAGGCTTCCAGCCTGTGTCTTAGCCCGGCTTTGCCGGTGTGGAAGTGTCGCTTACGGGTTTCGGGGGCATCAAGGGTGAGAAGCCTACGCCACCTTGGGGCAACATCGCTACCAGTTGATGTCACATTATTTCAACGCCTCGATCAGAATCGCGTCCCAGAGCGGGCCGACTCGTTGCCAGGTGAACTCTTGAGCGATGGACCTACCAGCTTGGCTTAGTTCACGTCGGACTGTCTCGTTGTCTAGCAACCGGTGCAACTGTTTGGAAAGTTGTTCCGCGTCACCAACTGGAGCTGCAGCAACTGGTGATGGTGATCGTGCGGCGATAGCATCGATGGAATCCGAGCAACGTGTACTTAGGCATGGCACGCCGTGACTCATGGCTTCCAGCAGCGAGACCGGGAAACCTTCATAGTCGCTCGAGAGTACAAACAACCCGGCGTGCCAATAAAACTCACTTGGATCATCGCACCACCCATGAAAGTGAACGCGTTTAAGCAAAACTGCTTGCGATTCAAGCTGTTTTCGAAGTGGCCCTTCACCGACGATGTGCAGGCTCCAGTCACGATGTCGCGGCTCGACTCGGCTCCAAGCGTTGAGCAGCAGATCGACACGTTTCTCAGGGCTGAGTCGCCCTACGAACAGTACTTGCTTACTCCCCGCTGGTTTTGATGAATGCGCTAATGACGGAATTGAAGGTGGAATGACACGGATTTCGTTCGGAACAAGGTTTTGCATCCATCTTGCAATGCCATCAGTTAGAACCACACAGCCAGTGCAAGTCGGATAGCTCCTTCTCCGCCAGCGTTCCCAAAGCGGGCTTAGTTGCTGCTGCTGGGGATCGCTGTGCTCGGAGATCCAATGTGGAATATCTAGTCCGCGACTTGCCTCCAGCGAAGCGATGTTCATCTGGTCAGAGAAGCTTAGGATCAAGTCCGGGACCATCTCTTGGAGTTTTCTCCGGAGCTTGCGGACGCGTCGATAATTGGCCCAGATTCCTCCGAGTAGATTACTGCTGTCCTGCAATTCGTTTAGCCCGTGACGCCAGACGGAATCCGGAACTTTATATTGGTCCGTTGTTTCATCGGCCCAAGTCACCAAATGCACTTCGTAGTCTTTGGCCCAGCGCTCAGCCAATTGACTCATTAGGCGTTCTGCCCCGCCGCCAAACATGGCATGAATGAGCAAAGCGATTCGTGGCGAATTGGGGCGAGACATTAGGCTGGGCGTAGTCGAAGGATTGTTGATGAATTAATTTGGTATTGTCGAATAGGGAGTAGGGCGACTGGCAGAACGGCTTCTACTACTCGGAGGTGTTTTCGAGCAAGGGATTACTGCTCGAGAGCGAGCTTAGGCTGGCAGATTCTGATTCGCCTTCCGCCTGAAGCCTAGTTAGCCAATCAACTCCGCCTCACCTCTAACAGATCCTTCGGTCCATGTCCATTCAACTCGTTGAGCAACCCTGTCCTCTTTGCGATTCTGAGGAATTGCGGCCTATGTGCCAGATCGAGGATGCGACCTACGGCGTAGATGGTGTCTACCAAGTTGTTTGTTGCATGCGTTGTTCGCACCTGTTCATCAGTCCAAGGCCTGCAGACGCGTCGTTGATGGAATGTTATCCGCAGGACTACGCACCTTACGATGATAGTCTGGTACCTGTCGAGCATCGAGAGCATCGGGAAGAATCTGGGCCACGCTTGCCATCGCTGCCGCGTCGAATACTACGCTCCATTCCAGGCCTGCGTTCATTCCTAAATTGGCTTGGCCAGGAAAATGCTACATGGTTAGTACGGCCGCCTAAGCCAGGTGAATCACGGATGCTTGAAATCGGCTGTGCGCACGGCGGCTTCTTGTGTCGTGCCCAACAGTTGGGTTGGCTGGTGGACGGCATTGAGCCCAATTCTCATGCGGCTGAACAAGCTCGCGGCAAGGGGTTGGAAGTGCGAGTTGGATTTCTCGACCAGGTTGAGCTGGAGCCAGCCAGTCGTGATTGCGTGGTCATGTGGATGGTCCTCGAACACGTCCCAAATCCTAAGCAGTTGGTAGCTCGCGTTGCAGAAGTTCTCAGGTCTGGTGGCACATTTGCTCTGAGTGTTCCCAATTCGGCGACTTGGGAACGCCATTTGTTTGGCCGATTCTGGTTGGGCTACGACGCTCCTCGGCACTTGCAGGTTTTCTCAGCGAAGCGTCTGAAGCAGCTGTTGGAATCTGAAGGGTTTTTTGATGTACGAGTTGTACATCAGTCGAACACTCGGTATTGGTGGGGCAGTATCGCTGCCTGGGGGCTTGCCAGAAGGCCGAGCTCGGAATGGCCCAAGCGATGGATGGAGAACTTTAAGTCCGAACCACCGCGTGGCTGGAATTGGCTGCTGTTGATCCCTGGCAAGCTAAACGCAATTTTCCGTTGCTCTGGCAGAATCACCGTAACAGCCCGTAGGAAATGATCTAACTCGGTGCCAGTCGTTGTTCGCGTTGGGCTGAAGCGAGAGCGGACGAGAGCGGACGATAGCGGACGATAGCGGACGATAGCGGACGATAGCGGACGGGAGAGTTGCCCCGCCGCCGAACTTAAGCAGCAGCGGGTTTGCGCCGACTCGGCTCAGAATTGGAAAGCCACTTGGTGATCTTGGCCTGAGTCTTCTTCCAAACCGCGGATTCGATCCGGTGTTCTAAGAAGTTCAAGAATAGCAGGTCCACTGATTCACATAGATCGCGAATGGATTGAATTCGAGCGTCAAGATCATGTGGGTCGGCATCGTCGTCGAGATGAAGCTTCGCGCCCGATATGGCAAAGGTTTCTGCTTGCAGCACAAGATCGAACTGTTGACTGAATCGAACCAGCGTCATTCCGGTTTTGCGGGGTAGCTTTCCGTTGCGAATCGCTTGGAGTGCTTCGGGAAGATGAATGGGCGAATCGGCAGTAATTGTCTCTTTACCATATTCACCGAGTGGACATTCGAGTACCAATATCTTGTTGAGCATCGCAGTGAGTTCGGTTTCATCCGAAAGCTCAAGGGTGTCGGTTTCGTTTTCCAACTGCCACCACAGCCACATCAGGAACTCGTTGCCGAGGAAATCTGAATAGGGCGAAAAGGGATTGGACCATGATACGTCCGGAATCGCTTGGTCACTTGCAAACGTGGCAGGGGCAAGATCCTCCAGCCGTTCGATCGCGTCGTTTTGAGTGGCCCAGTCTAGGGCGACTGATCCTGAAGTCTTGCCGCATAGCTCAACTCCAAAAGTGCTTTCGAAGAGGTCAGCGCAACGGCCAATTGCTGCTGCGCCCGAACCACCAAAATAGAGTGTGCCATTGGGAAGATCCCACAAGACAGGAAAGTGGGCCATCTTCCGGTATTTGCCGGTCGCGGCTTTCTCTCGGCAACGCTGCTCCACGGCTTCTTTGGCGTCTTGTTTCTGAGCTTTATTGGGACGACCACTATCATTGCCGGCACAAGCCGCGGCGAGTTCAATTGCAAGCCATGCTTTGCGGATCGCGTTGGGAACTTGATTGGTATCGATGCGAATCGCGCAGTGCAGAGCTCCGTCGATAATGTTCTTGCCCAGGTCGAAGGTCTGGTTGAATAGGTGGTCGCCTCCTAGAAAGCCGACTTCGATATTCTCTTCGGCGGTCGTCTCAAATCGTCCTGCGGTGGCGTTCCTTAAAGTCTCGATGTGTTTTTCAGAAAACTTCTTTGCATTGAAACCGTTGACGTTGAAGCGCTAGAAGCCGAGACTTCCGGACAGAAATGCCATGTGCAGAATTTCCACGGGGTTAAAGACCATGGGGCGTGTATAGGTACTATCGTCGACCAGAAGGCCAAACTTTTTGATTGCGAACGCCAGCTGCTACGATGCGTACAGCAAGTCGAGTTGATAGAAAGGCGGGCTTTCGTTTATTCGATTGTTACAACTCAGGACGTCAGGTCACTATAATCGCCAAAGATAAACTCTTGATCGCGAAGGCCCGGCACCTCACGGCGATGCGGCTCACCTGCAAGTGTCGATCAAGACTTGCTAAGGATCTGCTCTAGCTTTTGAGCATTACCCTCGATGCTGTACTCTTGCTCGACCAGCTCACGACCGGCTTGACCGAGCGTCTGACGCAATGTTGTGTTCCGGACAAGTTCCTTTAAAGCCTGATACCACTCTTCATCGTTGGTCGCAGCGCGGCCGACCTTTCCGTCAGCTAAGATTTCTTCGTTCACTCCGATGGGCGAGGCAATGCCAGGAATGCCGACGGCCAAGTACTGAATGAGCTTCAAGCCGCATTTGTACTTCATCCACTCTTCACCATCCGGCAAAGGCATCAAACCAAGGTCCATGTCTCGCAGATCGTCAACTTCGGTCTCTGGTGACCATTTTCGAAAATCGATGTCTACACCAGACAGATCTACCTCTTGCAGTTTCTCATCCGAAGGAGCAACCACGACCAGGCGAAAAGTCGTTTCGGATGCGAGACGACGCAGAGCCGGAGCGGCGACAGAGAGAAAGCCCACGTTGTTAGTCGTGCCAATCCATCCGGCATTTATATTTTCCTGCGGCTGAAGACTCGCATTGCGAGTGGGATAGGAAGCTAGAGATACGCAAGTAGGAATCTGTTCCACTCGAGGCGTTCGCGACTGTAAGTATTCCTTTAGCCCACGATTTCCCGCGATGGCAACGTCGGACATACGGGCCAGTGCGTCAAATTTTTTGGGGTGGAGTAGGAACACTCCATCGTCCACATCCAAAATTAAATGCTTGGTTGACTTGCGGAGTTTTTTCTCGATGGCAATAGTGTCATCATCAAACACTTCGCGTTCGATCACGATCGCATCGTATTGTCGTCGGGCGGCGAGAAAACTGTGCCAGTGACGCACGCTACGTTTGAGTAGCTGGCTCAGTCGCCAGCCGATGGTAGGAAAATAGTCGTACTTTTGCGGGTAGCTATAAGCGATGTCGCAGTGGTGCCCATTTTTTTCCAATATGGGAATGTAGAGCAAAATCCGAAATCGGGTGGAAGGAACATCCTTGCCGGAAACGATGAAGAGAAAACGCATGGAGCAAATTGCGGTTGTGGACACGACACGAATTTTTTTTAGCGGACAGACACTTGTTGTTCGTCCTGCACTAATGTAGATCTTAGTTGATGCGAACCATGCGACGAGTGGAGCTAGATCGAAAATGCGAGTAGTGGTTACGGGGGCGGCGGGATTTATCGGTGCTCATGTTGTGCAGCACCTCTTGGCGGAAGGCAAGGAAGTTCTTGGGTTGGATGACCTGAGTGGCGGTTGTCGTGAGAATTTGCCAGATGCCGTGAAGTTTGTGGAGAGAGACTGTACACTGCCCCTGGATGACTTATTCGAAGAATTTCGCCCGGAAGCTGTAGTCCATTTGGCTGCCTACGCGGCGGAAGGGCTCAGTCACCATATTCCGAATTTCAACTACCAGAGCAATCTGGTTGGTACGGCAAATGTCCTGACCGCGGCTCATCGGCACTCGGTGCAGCATTTTGTCTTTACATCGTCCATTGCTGCCTATGGGCATCCGCCGGCGGATAGATCCTTTACGGAGGAAACGGAGTGCAAGCCTTGCGACCCATATGGCATCGCCAAGTATGCTTGCGAGCAGCATATTGCCTGCTTCCATGAGTACTATGGCGGTCCGAGCTACACCATCTTCCGGCCTCACAACGTTTTTGGACCTAAGCAGAATATCTCTGACCCGTATCGCAATGTGGTAGGTATCTTCTTGCGATGCGTTCGCCAAGGAATTCCTTTGCCCGTTTTTGGAGATGGAAGTCAGACGCGTGATTTTTCTTACATCGACACTGTTTCGAAGTGTATTGCGCAGAGTTTAACCGTCGGTGCCTCATGCAATGAAGTGTTTAATGTTGGAGGCGATCAAAGCTGGTCTGTCTTGAAACTTGCCAACGAGATTTTGCAACTCAGTGGCAGCGACGTCGGAGTCGAGCATCTGCCGCCCAGGCAAGAAGTCATGCATGCTCATGCTGACCACGCAAAGGCACGAAAGGTCTTTCCAGGGGTATTCGAGCAAGAGAAATCGATCGAATTGGGTTTGGCGGAGACTTGGGAATTTGTCGAGAAGCAAACGGTCCCCGACCCCACGCCCTGCCCTGCTCCGGTTGAGAACTGGGAAAAACTACCTCCATCTTGGCGCAAGACTCTGAGTTTGTGAGCGACGCTGCGCTGCCGAAGTTGAGGGCTGTATGAAAGAGCATCTGAGCGAGTTGCTACGAACGCTCTGCCAGCCTAATATCCGATACAGGTGACAAAGCTATTGCTGTCGACTCGAGAGCGTCTTTCTTGCTGCAGTCATAAACTACGTTAGTACTTGTGACTGCCCTGTGCGACTATCGTCAAGGAATGCCATCTTTTCGCATTCTATTCACGGTTTTATCAACGCTCGTGCTGGCCCAAGTTTTGCCAGCCCAACGGCTATGGACGCTCGAAAAATCCGGCTTTCTTTTTCTCGCGGCCTCAATGATATTTCTTTGCATCTGTAAGCAAAAGGCACGAGACCTGGTTCGCCATGCTGTCGAGCTTGAACCAGACACGGTTGGGGCTCATAGGTTGGAAGCGAGGGCGAAGTTTGATTCGACCCGAAATGTTGTTCAGACGCTTTGGGGGTGGAGCTATCCGATCGTGCTTGGCGTCACGGGATGGCTGAGCTGGGCGGTTGTCGCAAAAGAGTCAGGACTGAATTTCCTTTTTGCTATCTGTTTGTTTGCACCGCACTTGATGTTTTGCGTGACGATGGAATGGTTGTCAGCGCAAATGGATGGCTTCTGTGGTGAGAGCCTTTGGGCTCGATTGCGACTGCGCCTGCGCTTCGGGGA
>PKCQ01000190.1 GCA_002862265.1 Planctomycetaceae bacterium
TCGAACCCTCACCCTTACCCTCATTCTCAGGCAGACGACATCTTCTGCCGCTTGCCGCCTCCTTCGCCTTCCCGTACACCACAAGCAGCACGCTCCACCAGAGGGCACTCTCCCTCCCGCGCAGCGGGTTCTGGGAGAGTCGGGCTATCAGGCCCAGAGAGGGGGCTTCGCTAGTGGGCCAGCTCGGAAGGGAGGGTAAGTTGAGGCCAAAAGCGTCATTTCATGGTCCGGCGCAAACAATGACGACGAAAAAACTTAGCCGCAGCTGGATTCAGCGACTTTTGCCATCGACGGGGGCAAAATGGTCCGATGAATCCAAGGCGTAAGACTGAAAGAAACTAGATTTACAAAGCTATCAATAGCTCGCTTTCCGTCGATGAAAACAGCGGAAAAGGCTGGGCCAGCGGGTGCGAAGCATGAAACCGGGAGATTGCAGTGGGCAAGCTGAGTGAAGGCATAAAGACAATCAATACGACGGTCCGCACGATCATTATGGCAGCGTTGGTCGGCGTGATTGGCGTCGGTAGCTGGCAGGTTTATTCCGAGTACACGAAGAAGGAACGCTTGCTCGCGGATCAAGAAGAGCAACTGACAACGCTAAAGGGACAGATCGAGACAAAAGATGCGGCCATTGAATCGCTCGGAAACGACTTGAAAGAGAAAGCGGAGCAAGTCAAAGAACTGTCGCAACAAGTCGATCGACTCGAAACGGCGATGATCTTGTTGAAGACTGACCAACGGCTCGCACGCTTGGAAGTCATCGATATCAAACGCGACGAGGAAGGAAAGGCCGTTGAAAGCAATCTTCGATTCGTCGAATTGTCTCCGAACGGAGACGCACTTTCTGAACCCAAAGAAGTAACGTTGCCCGGCGATTTGGTCTACGTTGACAATTGGATCATCAAGTTCGACGATGAGTACATTCAGAAAGGCGACATCCAGCGTGGCACTTCATTGTGCCTCTTCCGCCGTATTTTCAGCGAAGACCAGCAGCCAGCCGAAGGCTTTTCTCTCGACGAGGTCGGGATGCGTCCGCAAGCTTATAGTAGCGGCGGCGCGACGAGCGAATTTGAGGAGAAGCTCTGGAAGGAATTTTGGGAGTTCGCCAACGATGAGCAAAAAGCGGCCGAAATGGGAATTCGCGCTGCCCATGGCGAAGCTGTGGCGATTAAAGTCAAGGAAGGAAAGCAGTATAATATCGAGCTCCGTGCCTCCGGCGGACTCTCGTTCAAACCTGTAGCGAAGCCAGCTGGATCAAATAAAGACACTCTTTGATCGAAACATCATCCTCCGAATGCCTGCTGTTTTAGTACTACTGGCCACGATAATTTCGTCTGTCTCGCTGTTTGCACAAGACGAGAAAAAGCAGAGCACTGCATCGGATTCTGCTCCAGCGAATTTCCTAGACATCAACGAGAAGCTGGACCTGGAGCTCGACAAGCAAATTTACTCGGGCGGAGAGCCAGCCGAGCGCATGCATTTCCGCTGGCTAGCCGGTCAAGGCATCAAGACGATTGTCAGTGTCGATGGCATCGTTCCCGATCTCAAATTGGCCAAAGCCTATGGCTTGCGTTACGTACACATTCCGTTGACTTACTCTGGAATCTCTCGCGATTCAGGGCTCGCGATGTTGCGTGTTCTCAAGGAAATGCCTGATCCGATCTACGTTCACTGCCTCCATGGGCAACATCGTGCACCAGCGGCTGTGGCATACATGTTGCGTGCCAGTGAATCGGTGTGCCAAAATGAAGCACTGGAGATTCTTTTCCGCGGCGGCACCTCAAAGGTTACCTAGGCTTATGGGCCGATGTGCGCAACGCAAAGAAACGCACCGAAAATGAGAAACTCCCCGAACTCAAAAGCACCGCTGCAGTTCCGGTTTTTACAAAACGCATGGCAGCGATATCTCGAAGTTTCGAGAAGCTTAAAAAGGCGGCAGACGGCCTTGCGCGGCAACGCAGCTACAGTGCTTTGCTGCTCAGCGATGACTTTCGCGAATTGGAAAGAAGTCCTTTTGCCACGCAGCATGGTGGTGATTTCCGCGCCTTTCTAGAGTTCAGCACAAAACTTTCCGCACAGCTTCATCAAACATCAAAGGCAGCTAGTTTTGACGCGAAGAAATTCGGCGACTTGATGAAAGAGTTGGCACAGAACTGCACTCGCTGCCACGAGCAGTTTCGCAATTGACGTTGCCGATCTCCTTCGGCGTCCCAGGTTTACGCGAAATGTTCTTGCGGCGCGGCTCATATCTGCGCGAAGTCATGCGGGAAATAGAACTCGTTGAACAAATCAAAGAGTTCGGGCCAGTGATGCCGCATGGCATGTGGCTCTTCAAAGAATACCTCACTCGCGACGGCGAAGAACTCTGACAGGCTGGTTGCTCCGTAGCAATCAAGAAGCCGCGGACTGCCGTTTCGACACATTTCTTGTAGTTGCCCAAAGCACCTTTGGGTCACCTCTCGCCAGCGACGTCCAAGATCGCTGGATTCAATCACGGGAATCCCATCGGCATCCCGGCCGTTTCGCATATCGAGGTGATGGGCGAACTCGTGAATCACTACGTTCCGAGCAAAGTTCTGCCTGCGTCCGGTAGCTAAAACATCCTGCCAGGACAAGATGACAGGCCCACGATGCCATGCCTCGCCTAGTCGTCCATCGCGACTCTCCATGACCACGCCAGCTCCAATGTGCTGCTTCGTGTCAGCGAGGTAGGCTTCTGGGTAAACTAGAATCGACTGCACTTCGGGAAAGTATTCGCCATCAACTTCACCTACCCCCATGCCTAAAGTCATCTTGGCAATCTGCGCAGAGATCGTCGCGCGATGTTCGTCGGTTAGTTTCAGGCCCCCGCAGCCTTCCCAATTCTTTTCTGAACAAAAGACTTGAACCGAACGAAGAATAGCGGTCTTGGTTTCTTCCTCAACGTCTTCGAGAAAAACCGCGTTCTCGCTGAGCAGCTCATGCCATTTCGCAGGGATAGGCCTCTTCCAAAGTTGGTGGCGCTGAAACTGACGAAACCAACGAAAGATCATGGAGAGAACTGCGCGTGAGAATATTGGCTGATCGGCAAGAGTTTACCTCAATCCACGAACTCAAGCATGCAGTCTTCAGGCGGGCGATTCTCGCCAAGTGCCGATTGGTCCAACATGAAGTGTAGCTGGCCCTCGATCGGTGCAATGAGTTGCGAAGGGAACTGCGACGCATCTCTTGCCCCATGCCAAAGCTGGTTCAGGGCAGGTTCTTTGCCAGCACCTGCGATAAGAAACGCAACACATTTTGCCGAGTTCAAAGCAGGAGCGGTAAGTGAAACTCGCCAGCAATCAAACTTCTCGACCCAGTTTTCCACGACTAGTCGTTCGTTTTCTTCGAGCGCCGTCGTGCCTGGAAATAGTGAGGCGGTATGTACGTCGTCCCCCATTCCTAACAAAACGCAGTCGAGTCGAATGCAGCCGTCCGCGCCGGCGAGTTTCTCTTTCAATAATATTTCGTACTGCGCCGCCACGTCGCTGGCCGTTCCGCCTGGATCAGGCATGCCCAAGACATTTTCTGCAGGTATCGCAATGTGATCGATAAGATTCTCACGCACCATGCGATAATTGCTCTGATCGTCGTCTATCGACACATTTCGCTCGTCGCCCCAAATAAGTACGACGCGTGTCCAGTCGATAGTGTCGGGTGGTAGTTCGGCTAGAAGTTGATAGAGCCGTTTGGGAGTCGAGCCACCAGCAAGACAAACGGAGAAAGGCTCCGTTGAAGCAGATTGATGTTCTTGAATGAGTCCGACCAGCCAGCGACAAGTGAACTGCGCCAGTGTTTCTGCATCTTTGCAAACTTGGATCTGCGCCGCGGACATTGTCATTGCCTTCTCGCTACTTAGCCGATTTCATGTAGTGGGATGACTGCGGTTAGCAGCATCCTGGGCCGGTGCAGGAATCGCCGCCAATGACGGACAGGTTGGGGACTTGGCAAAGGTCAGGAGCCAAACATTGTGTTTGCATTGCCTCTAACCTCAGCTTTAGGCAACCGTCCTCGACTTGTGCCGTCGCAAGTGAAAACATAGACAAAGTGTTTTGTTGTACCTCGAACTCCACTTCCGTTGCCGCTTCTAGCTCCAACTGCGCGGACCTGCCAAGGATGGCTCGCAGCTTTTCAGCCGACAATCGGTGGTCCGTATCTTCTGCAAGCCAGGATTGCAGGACGCAAGCGCTTTTGTTGCGACGCGTGCCACCGCAATCCACAAAGTCCTTGGTGACGCGACCGATTTCAGTCAAATGAAAGTGAGCAGGAAGCACTTCGCCACCAGGAAGATGGATCTCGATGGAGTCGATGCTCGAATTGGCAGATGCGGTTTTGAGTTCTTGTAAGTTCATTGGTTTTCTCGTGATCTTTCACATTCGAGGCAAAGGGACAGGTCGAAGACAAGCTGGAAGCTCATCCACGTTTGTTTATCCGACTCATGCCTAACCGTCGGCTTGTGGTTCAGTCATGCGAAACGGATCGAGTGCTTCTTTAAGTTGTTCTTCGGAAAGCACTTCGTTCTCAATGCAAACTTGACGTACTGTCTTGCGTTCGGCAAAGGCTTCCTTGGTGATCTTGGCGGCCATCTCGTAGCCGATCAACGGATTCAGACTGGTCGACATAGAAAGGCTTTGTTCAACAGCAGCTTCGCAAGATTCCGCATTTGGCGTAAGGCCTTGCATACAAAACTCGATGAAGGCATTCACACCGTTGGACAGTAGCTGAATACTTTCCAATGTCGTCTGTCCCATGACTGGCATCATGATGTTCAACTGAAAGTTTCCACCAGCCGCACCACTGGTTGTGATGCACTGGTCATTGCCAATGACCCGAGCAGTTAATTGCATCATGCTTTCGCACATTACCGGATTGACCTTGCCTGGCATGATCGAGCTGCCAGGGGCTCGTTCGGGTAGCACGATTTCGTTAAAGCCGCAACGTGGACCCGAGCCTAGCCAACGAATGTTGTTCGCGAAATTGAATAGAGTCGTTGCGATCGTCTTTAACTCACCATGGCATTCGACCAAGCCATCGCGATTGGCATTGGCCTCGAAGTGATTGGCCGCTTCGACGAAGGGCACTTTAGTTTTCTGAGCCAAGACGGCGGCCACGCGGCCTCCGAACTCGGGGTGCGTGTTGATGCCGCTGCCCACCGCAGTACCGCCAACAGGCAGTTCCAGAACCGCTTCCAGCGCCCTGCTTGCTCGTCCCAGTGACAATTCGATCTGGCGGGCGAAGCCACCGAACTCCTGTCCCAAGCGAAGCGGCGTGGCGTCCATTAAATGCGTTCGTCCGATCTTGATGATTTTGTCCCAGGCTGCTGCCTTCTCAACAAGCTGTGTGTGTAGAGACTGTAAAGCCGGAATCAACGAGTTCTTGACTTCGAGCGCGACAGCGACATGAATTGCAGTTGGAAAAGTGTCGTTGGTGCTTTGGCCCATATTCACGTGATCGTTCGGGTGAATGGGCTTGTCTTTCAAGAACCGATCGCCGCCGGTGATCTCAATCGCGCGATTGGAGATCACTTCGTTCACGTTCATATTGCTGGAAGTGCCGGAGCCAGTTTGGAAGACGTCGATCGGGAACTGATCGGCAAGACCGCCATCGGCGACTTCACACGCGGCTTGCAGTAACGCTTCGACCTGGTCATCTTGCAGCGGGTTCTTGCCTGTGCCAGTGAGCTTACCCAAGTCGCGATTGGCAGTTGCACAGGCGTATTTGACCCAGCCCATTGCTCTAATCAGCGCGGGTGGTAGCCGCCAGCCCGAGACGGGAAAGTTCTCAACCGCACGCTGCGTCTGTGCGCTGTAGTAAGCGTCCTTGGGTACCTGGACTTCACCCATCGAGTCTTTTTCTGTGCGGAACTCGGTCATTTTCACTTCACTGGATTGAGTTGGCGATCTTGGAAGATATTGTCGCTACGAAAATGGCGTCCTCCAAACAACAGCGTCATCCTACTGAGGCAGGTCGATTTGCGACAAGGGGGCGCGGAATGATCGTCGTATTTGGATTATATTCTTAGGGTTCTGCCTTGCCAGAGTGACGTACCGGACGTCCTACAAGCGTGCCGAGCCCAGTCAAAGTCGTCGCGTTTTGTGGCATGTGTTACTGATCTTTTCCTTCGCGAGCCCTTCATGCCTTCCCATCTCGCTTACCCTCGCCACGCCCAATGGTTCTTCTTGCTCATTCTTTCGCTCTGTTTGACCCTTGGTTTCGAGAGATTCGGCCTAGCGCAGGAAACCCAACCTGCGGCAGCCCCGAGTTCAACGGAGCCCGAGAACAAGATAAGAAGCAGGGAAGCGCCGAATGAAGAGCCGAGTGCGGCTCAGGACGCGGGAGACGGAAACAGTGGAGCTGATTCGGATGTTGCCACCGATCCAGAAGCTGCGGATGAGCCCCAAGATGACGCATCAGCGGATGTAGAAGAATCGAGCAAGCCATCATCAGCGACGAACGAAGAAGTTGGAGCAGAATCTGGCCCCCCGATGTGGCGGCCACTTGTTGCGACTGCGGTAGGTGTTTTTGTCGTTCTCGCTTTGATGATCAAGCTCAAGTCACATGCATTCGTTGCTTTGATTCTAGGCGCACTGACAATCAGTTGTTTCGTGCCCCTTGAAGTCAAAGGCTTTGTGAAGAGCCCTGTTCCTAGCGTCATCAAGGAAACGGATCCGGCGAAAGCGAATCAGCCAGTCAATATTGTCAATCGAGTCACCGGTTCACTCGGCGGATCCGTGGTCGGTATCGGAGTCCTGATCGCGATGGCGGCGATCATTGGTAAGACGATGCTGGTAAGTGGAGCCGCAGATCGCATCGTGC
>PKCQ01000179.1 GCA_002862265.1 Planctomycetaceae bacterium
CACGCCAGCCTGCGAAGCTCGGTATAGCGCCGCAATCAGTTCTGGATCCACCAAAGCGTTCAGCTTGACAGCAATCTCAGCAGGCTGCCCTTGCTGGCAGCGAACGGTCTCACTTTCGATTAGAGTCAGCAGCTTCTTACGCAGCCCGATCGGAGCAGCTTCGAGAGCAGAGTATTGTTGGGGCTGACTGTAACCGGTTATCGCGTTGAAGAAAGAGCTTGAGTCCTGCCCGAGCTCATCTCGACAACTGAAGTAGCTAATATCGCTATAGAGCCTCGCAGTCGACTCATTGTAGTTTCCAGTTCCAAAGTGCACGTAACGCATGATGCCACGTGCCTCACGACGCACGATAATGCAAATCTTAGCGTGCGTCTTGAGATTGCGAACACCGAAGATCACCTGCACCCCAGCATGTTCCAGCTCCTGGGCCCACTCTATGTTGCGTGCCTCGTCAAAGCGCGCCTTCAACTCCACGATGGTGGTAACATATTTGCCCCGATCAGCGGCACGTTTTAAAGCTGAGACAATGGCGCTATCGCGACTTGTGCGATAAAGCGTCTGCTTGATTGCCAATACATCTGGATCGTCTGCCGCTTCCTCAATGAGCCGAACGACGGGACCATATCCTTCAAAAGGATGGCAAAGCAGGATGTCCCGTTCTGCAATCGTCTCGAACATCGAAGTCGTCGGATCAATCTTAGGGCTGCGCTGCGCGGGCCAAGGCTCGTCCTGAAGATGCTGATAGCCCTCAAGCCCAGAAATCTTCATCAGGAAAGACAAATCAATAGGAGCAGGCAGGCGTGTGGTCTGCTCTTCAGATACTTTCAAGCGTTCTTGTAAGAATTCCGTAATGGCTTTGGGCGAAGTATCTTCCAACTCAAGTCGCACACATTGAGCGGTCTTTCGCTGAGCAAGAATCTCCTTCATGCCATGCATCAAATCCGGCGCAGCATCTTCCTGCAAGCTAATGTCCGCGTTCCGCGTGATGCGAAACGCTGTCGCTCCGAGCACTTTCTCACCGGGAAAAAAATCCGGAATGTACTGGTGCACCACATCTTCCAGCAAGGCGAAGGAAAAACCTTGATCCGTTGGCATCGTCAGAACCCTCGGCAAGGCGACGCCCAACGGGATGATGGCAAAGCGGCTTTCCTCGTCGCCGTCGCTCGCCTCTAGCTGAACACACAAATGCAATGTTCGACTGACCAATAAGGGAAACTGCCCTTCGGGATCAATCCCCATGGGCGAAAGGACAGCAAAAATTTCTTCTTCGAAAATGCGTCGCACCGCTTCGCTATGCCGCAAACTGCAATTCTCAACTCGAATCCTTTCGATCCCATGCCGTTCCAACTCCGGCTCAAGCTCTTCTAAATAAACTTGATATTGGGTTTCGAACATCTCCTCCGTACGAAGGCTAATGCCCTCCAGTTGCTCGCTTACCGTCATCCCTGAGGGTTCAGTCGAAACGCTACTCGTCGCTTGCTGTAGCTGCAGCCCGCCGACGCGTACCATGAAGAATTCGTCCAGATTGCTGCACGTAATCGCCAAGAACTTGACACGCTCCAGCAGACGAACGCTGGAATCCATGGCTTGATCTAATACACGCTGATTGAACTCAAGCCAGCTGATTTCCCGATTGATAAAGTGCTTGGGGTTTTTGGTGTGGTGTGCTTGGCTCACGGCTAAACTTGTACGAAAAAGATGTGGTCTACTGCGCACCCAAGTCATCGGATGTCTTTCTACCACAGGATACACGGCTTGCTCCTTAGCCGGGACAGGGGGCATCGCGATACCTGAGGATCGACCGCCTTCCATTTAGCTTCTCGTTTACTTGATCAACGCACAAATTGCCTCAGCTGGAAACCAACTCTCGTGAACCGCGCGGAAAACAAGGAAGTCGAAACAAAAGCAAAAACAAATCGCCCACGTAGAGAGCTCTCGCTTGCTCGCAAGCTGCTTTACTCGGCCGTAACCACTGTCTTCTTCTTCGCGGCTTTGGAGCTAGCTCTCGCTTTTGTTGGCATCCGCCCTGTTGTGGACCTAGAGGATCCATTCGTGGGCTTCTCCGAAGCAGTTCCGCTGATGATGGAAATCGAGGCCTCCGACGGCCAAACGCGGATGGTCACTCGCCCCAACAAACTCGTTTGGTTCAACCGTCAGTGGTACGAGAAAGAAAAACCCGCAGGTACCAAACGGGTTTTCTGCCTCGGCGGCTCGACCACCTACGGACGCCCGTATTTTGACCGCACTTCTTTTTGTGGCTGGCTGAGAGAACTGCTGCCCCAGATCGATCCTGAAACAAGCTGGGAGGTGCACAATCTGGGCGGGATCAGCTACGCCAGCTATCGCGTAGCAAACGTAATGCATGAAGTCGCCGAACATAAACCAGATCTTTTCATCGTCTACTCTGCTCAAAACGAGTTTTTGGAACACCGCACCTACGATAATATATTGAACACCTCTTCAACTTGGAGGAATCTACAAGAATGGTGCGCGCAGACGAGAAGCTATGCTTTGCTCAGCCGGCTCAAACGGCAGGGTGAAGCAGAGGATTCCAAACCAAAGTCCGCCGAAGCGCAGGAGCAGCTTGGCAGCGAAGTCGACGAACGCTTGAATCACACCATCGGCCCAGTCGACTACTTTCGCGATGCAGAGTGGGAAGCCAAGGTGCTTCGTCACTACGAATTTAACTTGCAGCGCATGGTCAAAATTGCCGACAGTGCAGGAGCGAAGATTCTGTTCGTCAACCCTGCGAGCAACCTAAAGGATCAGAGTCCCTTCAAGTCTCTCTCATCCGACAACCTCTCAAATAAAGAAGCAGCCGGGATCAATGTAGACTTGGCAGCAGCTCGCGAGTTGTTGCAAGAAGGCAAATTTCAGGAGTCGGCAAAAACATTGTCAGAAGTCCTGGACCAGGATCGCCAAAACGCGGACGCACATTTTCTGATGGGACGTAGCCAATTCGGGCTTCGAGATTTCGCCGCGGCAGAAGAATCCTTCCAGCACGCTATAGACGAAGACATCTGTCCTCTCCGAGCCACCTCGGAAGTCGAAGCGATTCTGTTCAAAGTGGCAGAGCAAACTCGTACACCGCTAATCAACTTCAAGTCCCTGCTACAGCAGCAATGCAAAGAAGCGTATGGGCATCGCATCCTGGGCGACGAGTACTTCTTGGACCATGTGCATCCAACCATTGACGCTCACCGAGATCTGGCGATAGCGATTTGCGAACAGCTGATGCAGACAGAGACATTGCCCAAGGTCGATTTGAGCAGTCAAGACTTCCAAGATAAACTCGCCGAATCCAGTAGACGCGTAAAAGGCAGCTTAAGCCTCACAGAAGAAGGCATCGCTCAACGCAACTTGGCGAAGGTTCTGCACTGGGCAGGCAAATTTGAAGAGTCTGCCAACCGGGCTTCGGAAGCGTTGGAGTTACTTATAAACGATGCCGAGAGCCGCTTTGTTCTGGCAGACAGCCTTAAGAATCTCGGACAAATCGAGAATGCATGTTTCCAGTATCAGCTTCTACTGGAAGACTATCCCGAATACATGAAAGCCTACCTTCCATTCGGCGACCTCCTACTTCAGCTCGAACGCTCGGAAGAAGCACTCGAGTTCTTGGAACTCGCCAAAGACTTTGAGCCCGAGAACGCATTCTTACACTTCACGCTAGGTTCTCTGTTCATGTACAAGCAAGAGTGGAAATCGGCTCTGGTCGATTTCGAAGAAGCCAATCGTCTTTTCCCAGGCGACGAGGCGACTCTAGAATGCATCGAAGAATGCCAGAAGCAGTTATTGAAATAACCTTGCCCGAGTCCAGGCTTTCATATCAACACTAGCGAGAACCGAAACTCTTGACGAGTTCACCACCAAAATCGGACTATTGAGACAACACCTAGCCTTCAGTCCCATTGCACAGCTTCTGAATCCAGGCAGCAGCCCCAAGCGTCGCCGCGTCGTCGCCAAGCTCGGCGGCTTTGACCACGAACTCATCGCGATAGCATTCAAACACATGCTCGCGAGCAACACGAGACACCTCGTCGACGAACAACTCCGGCATGGCCTCTACCAATCCGCCGCCAAGGACAACACAATCGGGGCAGAGCATCAACACGGCATTGGACACCGCGTACCCAAGTTGTTCACATGCTTTGACCAACACTTGCTTCACGGCCTTGTCGCCTTGAGCGATCGACTCAGCGATCACTTTACTACGAATGGCACCTAGCTCAGTACCAACCAGTGAATTCAAGTGCGGAGCTTCGCCGCGATAGGAAAGCTTCGCAAGCTCTCCAGCTATCGACAAGCGGCTAGCCTCCGACTCAAGAGTGCCGGTCATCCCAGTTGCACCTTCACGTTCCGACGCACTGATCTTAATGTGACCAAACTCCATCGCACTCAGTGCTTTGCCACGCAGGATCTGCCCGTCGTAGACGCATCCGCCGCCAATCCCGGTACCTGGGAACAGACCAAAAGTCGTTCTGGCATCGCGCCCCGCGCCTCCGATATGCTCACCATAGACTCCTGCGTCGACGTCATTTAAGACCGCGACGGGACACTGAAACTTGTCTTCCAAGAAGGAGCCAACTGCCACATTCTCCCAGCCCAAGTTCACCGCGACGCGAACGCTTCCTTTTTCCCATTCAACGGGGCCAGGACAACCGATTCCGATGCCAACCAACTGCTCCACACTGATTTCCGTTTCCTGAAGCAACTTGCTGATCGTGCTCTCGATTCTCTGCAAGCCCGTTTCCACACCTTGCTCTCCTTTAGTGCGTTTTCGGCGATCCGCAACAGACTTCAACTCCTCGTCATAGAGCGTGCACTGCATCTTCGTGCCGCCAAGGTCAAAACCGATCCAATACTTCTTGGCTTCGTCCGTGCTCACATCCGATTCCTTTGCAACGCAATAAAACGGCAAGTCTTGCAGATCCGTAAGTCGCACATCGCGGAATGCGAGATACTTGCACTTCCCAACAACATGGGGTTTGATGAAAGTCAAGGCAAGATTAGAAGTCTTTTTCGCCGCTTGCCAATAACCCAAACAACCCGTTTGCGCGCAACCTACCAACCAACCATTTTTCTGCACCAGTCCCTCCGAGTCCGAGAATCGCCCAGTGAGGACAGCCCTACACTTCGCCCTAAACTACCAAGCGCGAAGGACTTACACCATTCGCCACTTCGGCCTGCCGGATCCCGCCACAAAAATCTCTCGCAAGTGAATAAACCGCCTTGGTTATGACACATCCAAGTAGAACTGGGCTAGCCGACTCGGAAGAGAGGATGTTTTCCTGGTGAATAGACCTTCTGCTGGTTCCCGTGATGAGGAGTCATCGGAAGAGATTTTCCGTGACTTTTCGTGTAGCTTGCGTCGGATTGCATGGGCGATCTGCCGCGACTGGGACTTGGCTGCTGACGCAGTGCAAGAGGCCTTCCTGCTACTTGAAAAGCAGTGGGATTCGATTGAGCCCGAAAATCGCCGAGGCTGGCTTGTTCGGACAACGCAGTTTCAAGCTCAAAACTTGAGACGAAAAAAAACACGCCACCAATCGAGCTCCGACACTCAAAGCCTAGTCGAGGACAATTCGGCAGAAGACCAGTTTGAAATAAGCGAACTTGCAAATTGGTTTCGCCACCACATCCAACAACTACCCGAGTCGCAAAAGACTGTCTTGGAACAACGCTTTAGAATGGAGCGAACTTTCGCTGAAATCGCGGAAGACTTAGACGTACCACTGGGAACTGTTCTTTCGAGATTTCGACTCGCCATAACTAAGCTGAGAAAACTAAGAGAAGGATAGTATTGAGTTGCCTGCAGCGCAAATCAAATTTTGGCATGGTGAATTGAGCCGAACTTTCTCGCGTCAGGCAGAACAATCCCCGCGGCTAATGCCGTGGACTCACAGGAAAGAACAAGAGCTACCAAAGCCAGTTCCATGATCGCAAACGACGAAAAACCATCTGAGGTCGATCTCTACTTGTTAGGAGACGCCGTTGGCGCGGATTTTGACGGTGTAGCGTTCGAAGCTCGTATGCACGAAGATGTCGACTTGGCTTTGCAAGTCGCCGATGCAATAGCCGAGTATCAAGCTCTTCGCCAAGCATTGAAATCCCCGGTCACCGAAAAGACGCCTCGGGATTGGAGTGGAGCTGCGATCTCTTTGCTTGTTACCAGTGCAATTCTACTGATTGCAATCTGGATCAGCACGAACAATCAGGGTCAGCCCGAGCTCGCGACCGGCAACGAGTCGATATCAGTCGTTGCTGAGAATTGGATCGCATTTGGCGAATCCAAGGACCAACAGATCTCGTCGGAACACCTCAGCACAGAATCGCTCGACAACGATTACTTGGTGGTTGATGGAATGACATTGGATCTGCCGGCGGAGCCAGACGACGAGTCCGAGGATTGGATGCTCAACGCCGCCACAGACTTTTATGCTGACCTGGACAGCTAAACTTAAGCATGAATGCAGTACAAAAACTTCTGATTCGCCTTCTGTTCCTCACCATCGCATGCTCCTCGCTGATAGCGACGGCCGAAAGCGAAAAGGATCGCAAGAAGACCAAATCACTGACCTCACCATCGAAGAGTTTGGTTGAACTAGAGTTGGCATCCAACAACAACGCCAAAGCTTCTCCTAGTAAGAATCCGTCCAACAAGAAGCTAATCGCTAGTAATTCGACCAGAGTCAATCAAGTAGCAGTTCTGAAGTTCGTGAGCGAACATTTGCCAGAACTTCGGAAGATGATCGACTACTTAGAAAAGAACAAGCCAGAGCAGTAC
>PKCQ01000180.1 GCA_002862265.1 Planctomycetaceae bacterium
GTGAAGAAGGCCCTGGATGCGGAGGACACTGAAGGCGCACAGAAGACTTTGCGGAAAATCTGGCGAAGCTATCCGCCCGCCGTGGCGAGTCCCTATGGTTTTGCGGGTGCACAGAAGCGTGTCAACGGTCTTGCTTGGCCGGCAGCTCCACCAAAAACAGCGGACAAACCGAAGGAACCATCTGAAAAAGAAACACAAGTCGCCGCCGAGAAAGCTCGGCAGCGCGCCCGCGGGGGGCTTGGCACTTTCGAGCCCGGGCCAATTCCGCAGCGCAAAAAACCAAGTAACGCTTGGAAGGAACTGGCCAAGTATCCGTTCGCCGTCGAGGAGATGCAACGCCTCAAGCGTTCCCAACTCTCGCCCAACCGAATGGGCTTGGGGATGCCAACGGGCGCCACAATGACAGACGATGTCGCGATAGGCTTGCTGCAAGCAAAAAGAAACTCCGATGGCGACGATGCAGTGCTGGCTGAGTTGATTCAAAACATTCGTGCTGGCCACCTAAGCCCAAATGTGTTGGCTGGCTTCTTCATGATGGTGGAAGAAGACTACAGTTGCATCAATGAGAAAAACATCGGGGTCGTCGATGTCCTGCTGGAACGGCTAGATCTCACCAACTCGCAGCGAGCCAGCCAGCTTGCCCAACTATGTGCCAAAGTTGGTTTGAAAAATCGTTCCAAAGCCTTGTATCGCCACTGTGCATTGATCGGCAAATCGGCACCGAACAACTTTGGAACCGTCGTTACCTCCTCTGGGTACGGAAGACTCTTGGGGGAAGCCAAGGAATGCTTCGAAGGCGAGGAGTTGCTTGATTTAGCAGAGAAAATGTTCGAAGTCACCGGTCAGGGCCTCACGGAAGCCACCGAATTGATTCAGCTTCGCGAAGAGTTGCTTTCGCCAGAAGAAGCAGCGAAGAAATGCATTCCATTGCTCGAAAAGGTTCCAGACGAAAGCACACCAAACACTGCTCGTCTCGCGGTGACTGCAGTTCGTATCTTCTCGCGCGTCGGCGACTACAAGAATGCAAACCGTTACCTGGACTTCTTGCTCGATCGCACCGGCAAGCCACGAACGATGTCCAACGACCCCTATCGCATGGTGGTCTCGTCGGTCAATGTTCGAAATCTCCTAGTCACCAGTCGTCGTGACTTAATTCAGATGTTCCCGGAAGCTCCGGAAGACTTCCAAGACTATGGATCATGGCTTATGAATGCATCGAGTTTCGCGCGCGAAAAGGCCGAGTCAGCGACTCCTGCGTTTGTACAAGAAATGTTGCTCACCATCGCATTGCGTCAATGCCAGGCCGAGCAGCTTGAACAGGCTAAAGCTACACTTTCCGCACTCACGCCAGAGCTGCTCGCGAAGTCCAAGTCACACTCACTTCTGACGATCGATCTCTTCCGTCTGGCCAAAATGCCTGAGCGGGCCTTGCAGATTGAAAAAGAGGAATTTCAAAACAAGAGCCTGAGCCATCTCCGATTCGGTGACCTGCTCCAAGACACCTTCTCAACCGAGGGAGAGGAGGCAGCTGCGAAGCAACTCGAAGAACTGTCAAAGTACTCGCTGCACTCCGCGTTGCTTGATGCGGCTGAAGCAATCGGCAAGGATTCAGAGTTGCTTGCGAGCAAGACATCGAATCTGAAGGCAGCTCAAAAGGAGGCCCGTGAAAATTACGAAGCTCGTAAGAAAGCGGCGACCAAGCGGAATCAAAAACGGGCTCAGTGGCGTCAAGCAGCGGCGAAGACCGCCCCGCCACCAGCTGGCAAGCCGGCCGATAAGCCAGCTCAAGCCGCCGCCATTCAGCCGATCAAGACTGTTCCAGCACGTCTCCTGAAGCGACCAATCCCGTAGAACACTTAGAACTAAGAGAAACGGGTTTGATTGCAGCCACCGACTATGCTGCAAGTTCTGGTGGACTATGGAGCAAGCTTGGGTTCAATAGCTACCTCCCAATCGCTGTTTCGTCGAAGGCCATAATACGGATAGTAGTCCCACAGTACATCCCCACCGAAAACTCTCGGGTCTTTCGTATTGCGCAGATGCTCAAATAGTTCTGCTCTCATACTGGACTGGATCTCTAAGAAATTCACCCTGCCTGCTAGATTACGTTTCTGATAGGGGTCTGAGGACAACTCATACAGCTCTTCGCGCGGTCGCATTCCAAATGCAAGCTCTGCGAGCTCAGCAATCCCATGCTCCTGTCGATGCTCCATCAAGAATGTCTTGGTGGGCGAAGAATCAATTTCTCCAAAAGGCAGAGCCCTAGCGCAGACGCTTGCATCTGGAGACCCGGAAGGCCAACGAGTCGGTTCAAAGTTGTAGATGTAAAGGAACTCTTT
This sequence comes from Planctomycetaceae bacterium, assembly GCA_002862265.1. GTDB lineage: Bacteria > Planctomycetota > Planctomycetia > Pirellulales > Pirellulaceae > Aureliella. The sequence continues at coordinate 2,340 of PKCQ01000180.1, forward strand.
AGTCCGCATCGCGCGGCAGGGATATCCTTTTCCACCCTTCCGACAACCGTCATGCCGCTCCATAGCTGTGAAAGCAGCGTTGCACTGCTGTTGCGGATCACCAGAGAAAAGATCCGTCATACTGTTGGCCGTCATCATCTCTGGGGTGGCAAGCCCGGCTGCGTCCAGAAACGTTGGGGCAAGAGAACTCAAATTCACCAACTCGTCCACGCTTCTCCCTGGACTCGATATTCCCTTGGACCACCGAATAGCCAGCGGCACATGAGTTCCCAAGTCGTAAAGGCTGGCCTTGGCTCGAGGAAATGGCATGCCATGGTCACTAGTTACAACAACAATTGTGTTGTCCAGTGCGCCTCGCCGCTCAAGCAACTCAATTGCACGGGCCACGTGACTATCAAAATGTTCGATCTCGACCAAATAATCCAAGATATCATTTCGCACAATGGCGTTGTCGGGAAAGATCTCCGGTACAACGACCCGTGCGACATCTTTGCCTGTCTTGGCGCCCGCTCCCAATTCGTACCCTCGATGAGGCTCACTAGTCCCCAACCAAAAACAAAATGGCTGATCCGATTTGACATCCTTTAAAAAGTCCGCGAAGTTGGCTGCATAGTCCGTGTTTCGAATATTGCGAAACGGTGGCTTGGCAACTCTTGCTTGATACGCTTTCCCTGCTGGATTTTCTTTTCTCCCCCCAGCTTCTAAACGACCTGGACTCCACCCCTTCCCGGTAAACCCAACTGCGTACCCCGAATCCTCAAGCAATTCTGTATATGTTGCAAACTTCGCCGGCAAAGTGCTATGGATATTTCCAGCTTCCTCAAGCCGCCAAATTGGCTGGCCAGTTAGAATTGCACTTCGCGAGGGTCCACAAGTCGGTGCATCACAAAAAGCACGTGTAAACCTCAACCCTTCCCGGGCGATTCGATCGAAGCCGGGAGTTTTTACGACTGGATCGCCATTTGCACTTGTGTGTCCGTAGCTCTGGTCGTCGGCTATGCAAATGAGGACGTTGGGCCGGTCTTTCCCCAACGCGAAATCTGAGAAAACACCGAAAAAGGCGAAAAGCAGAAAAATGCGGGGATTAGTCATGGCTCTTCCTAGATACTCAACTTCGGAAAGCCATACTTTAGACCAATTGGCCGCGGAACGCTGGCCAACCGCTGACGTTCACATTCAACTAATGAGGCGAATGCACTCGAGCTGGAACACAGATGAGACTTGACTGGGTAGCACTCAAGCTATGGATGCCGAATTGATCGATGCTCGTCAAACTCATTATGTTTTCTTTTTCCGCAGGATTGATTAGCTCATAAACAACAAAGCAAAAATCTGGCTTCTTGATCGGGAAAACCTCATCATGATGAGATTCCTCAACTGGCATGCACAAATACTTTGGCGTTGCTTTGCCAGCCATCGTCCCAACCAACGGATGGTCTAGCTGAAGCTCGATCGGCTCGCATGATGACTCCGAGATTTCGTAGGCCTTAAAGATATCTAGGTCACTCGGCTCTTTTTTAGGAGTTCCACTCGTAAGACGTTTGGCTGGGGTAAGCAAAAAGCTAGCCGCAGCTAAATCTACTGCATAAGGTTTGCTATTCGCAGCATCCTCTAACGTCCAACTGCCGTTGTCGTCCTGAGTTGGATTAGCAATTCTGTACCAAGCAAGGTACGGCGGAGTCTTCTCTTTCTCTTCCCGATGTGAAATCGACAAAGCCATCGGACCTCTGAGAGACGTTACCTTTCGTTTTTCGTCCAATCGTGATTTTGTATCCACGGTGTGAAAAATTTTGCTTGCCGGATCCCCACTTAGCACTACCCATCGGAAGTCATCGGCCTTGGACCAACCGGCACTATCTTCAGTGATCTGAATGACCTTTGCCGGCAGCAGCTTGGTTGCGTATGCTACGGCTCCGAGTAGAATTGCTGCAACTGCCGCAAGCGAAGCAAACTTCGATTTTCCAAACACTTCCGTCTCCCAGGCGAGCAAATAAAAACAGCGTCGTCCCAAGGAGACGACGCTGGATACCAATTCGCTTTGTAGAGGCAAGCTTACTCAGCAGCCTTTTTCTTTCCCTTGGTGGCTTTTGGCAAGATGACCGTATCAATTACGTGTATGACACCATTCAACGTAGGAATGTCGGCTTTAACGACCTTCGCTTTGTTGATCATCACAGAACCGTCCTTGACAGCGATCTTCACCTTTTGGCCCTGTACTGTTTTGGCGGCATCCAACTCAACAACCTTCTTCGACATGACCTTACCAGCCACGACGTGATATTTCAGGATTGCAACAAGCTTATCCTTGTTTTCTGGCTTCAGGAGTTCCTCTAGAGTTCCCTTCGGTAACTTCTTAAAAGCAGCGTCGGTCGGGGCGAACACGGTGAACGGGCCCTTGCCGCTCAGGGTGTCAACGAGTCCAGCAGCCTTGACCGCCGCAACCAAAGTCGAGAAATCCTTGTTGCCAGCAGCGACTTCAACAATAGACTTGTCGCAGGTTCCACATCCGGCGTTCGCGAAGGAAGCACTAAACGCAACTAGGCCTGCCAACGCAAAAGAAATAACACTTTTCATCTTCGAGGGTCCTCAAAAAAACGGATTCAAATGGGTTCAATGCCACCACAGGCATCTGCGTGAGTGTTTGCGAGGAGTGTAGCAAGGCGACAAGTAGCGATTCTGTGAATTTTCGGATTTTGCCAGTCAGACAGAATTTTTCGAGTGGAACTTACTGTGCAGATCGTAATTTAATGAGTCGCGAATAGGCTCACCTCCGCTAACTTAAGGGCAACTCCTGAACCGCCGGGGTTCTTCTCACATTATTCAATCTCCTCCTCACTTGCTTGCCTTTTCATGCCCGCACGTATCACCGCTTTAAGCTTATTTTTTGCCATCCATACTCCGCTGCTTGCCCAATGGGACTTAAGCAAAATGAAACGGCAAGCAGCAGGCAAGACGGTCTTTCACGGTTTGCCGATCGAAGCTTCTATTCGGAACAAATGGCCCCAAACATGGGAAGATCAGTTTCAGCAACGAGCTAGCCACATCATTACATTGCAATGCGAAAACCAGAAGCCAATTGTGAACACCTTCTTTAAGTGAAAAACGAAGTTATGGATTTTTAATACCGCATGTGCTCGGTGGCAACGAGGAAGTCGCACTCAGGATGCTTCAAGCTCGAGACCATCAACACGAAGAATGGCATCGGGAGACTGCAGGCATCGATTACTACGCTTGCTTCACGTTAAAACATCAAATGCGCAAATACTTCTACTTTGGCGATCTCCTTGCACCTGAATACAAGCAGCAAATGCATTTGGGGGCGAAATCTTGGACCGAGCAAGATCCTTTTCGCCGTCCACATTATGCCTACGACCGTAGCCCAGGCTGGGGTCCGAACGCGAAGAACTCATGGGTAGATGTGCGTTCCACTGAGAATTTGTACCTAATGCGCGTCACCAGCGTGTGCTTGATGGCCGAAGAGACAGAGAACAATGGAACGGCAGCCATCTATAAACAACACTTGCTCAACTACACGAAAACACTACTTCGCATCGGCATTGGCGAATGGGACTCTGAAAACTATCACGGCCATTCCATTGGGCCGCTTCTGAATCTTTACGATTTCGCCAAAGACCACCAAGTGAAAGCTGCAGCGAAGACTTGTCTAGATTTTTTCGCCGCAGCCGGAGCGGTCAAATACTGGCGTGGCGGATTCAATGGGCCGACCAAGCGGGATTACAATCACGCTCAGCCGTTTGGCGGCAGTGCGGCCAACTTGCTTTGGGTCTGGTTTGGTGATCATCCCAGCAACAAGAACGACCACTGGGAAGGCGATGAGGTGCATCAAATTACCAGTGCTTATCGCCCGCCAGAAGCCGTCGTGCATTTGGCACACAAGAAATTCTCCAAGCTGGTGGAAATCTTCGCTGCAAAGCCGGAGTACAGTGCCACAACGGGGCATCACAGCGAAAGCTCCGCCGCATACTTAGAAACTCAATACATCGCGCACAGCTACCAGATGGGTTCGCTGACCAGCGGTACTTCTAAAGACGGCGGAGATGTCTGCGGATTCAAGCTGCTCATTTGGGATGACGCGAGAGGAGTCGTTAGTCTTCAGGCAGCTCCCACGGGCGATGCCGCTCACCCAGGATCTCCAATGTACAAAACTGACGTCGTTACCGCCGAAAACCGCGTCGCACAACAGGAGAACCTTGCGATTTGGTTGACCCAAGACGCAAGTCTCCTTGGACCTGGGTAATCCCGGAATCCGTAAAGGTCGAGCAACAATCAGGCGTGACTTTCCTTCAGGCAGATCATACTTGGGTTGCCGTTCGTGGCCTGGGAACTAGCGTGTTGAACCTGGACCAGAAATCCTCAATTAGCATCAGCGAAGGAACGAAAGCGCGATTCCCGGGACACGTTGCCTTGTTAGAGAACGGAACA
>PKCQ01000544.1 GCA_002862265.1 Planctomycetaceae bacterium
CCATTTGTTTGTTGTCGATTTTCGTCAGGAACAACTCAGGCCATTCCTTGTAAGGTTTCTTCTCAGGATTCGGCAGCTTGTCCATGTTGAAGTCGGCTGGGCGCTGGAGCGAGTGGAACAGTCCGTGGATCAATTCCATCCAAAGGATTCGTCGGTCACCACTTCCACCAACCTCTTCGCCGATTTGCTTCAGAAGTGCCAGAGTCGCCATTTGGGCTTTGTCTTCCGAAATCAGAGTGTCGCTTGTGGATTTTGTGCTCGCGGCAGCTTTGGTTGCCGTTTCCCACAAGTCCTCATGGACTTCACCGTAGTTTTTCGCCTGACTGTAGAGCGCTACAGTGAATCCGAGGAACAGACATGCTGCTCCCGCCAAAGCCCAAGGTTTCTTGGAACGCACCAGTCGTTCGGTGACCACTTCACTTGGCACCAAGTTGGTTGAAACTGGGCCATGACCAAGTGCTTGTAGACACAGGCCGTAAACTGGAGCAAAGGTGGAGACGTGGTCTTTGAAGGCAGGAGCAGCGGTAACTTCGCCACCTTCCAGTTTGTTGAAGTTGGTAAGAACATCGACTTCCATCGCCAGATTTTTGCTCAGATACTGAGACAATCCAGGCAACTGGACCGAATTACCCATCATCAAGATTCCGCCAATATCCGCATTCTTGTTCAAACTACGGAAAAAGCCCATCGAGCGTTGGACTTCGGTCACCAAGTCATTAAAGACTGGACGCATGGCTTGGAAGACCAACTTCGGATCATCCGCCTCCATCGCATTTCGCTTCAGATGCTCGGCCTTGGCAAAGGTTAGCTTCAAATCTTTCGTCAGCTGACGTGTAAAGTGATTACCGCCGATCGGCATACTTCGCTGCCACACGCGATAGCCGTTGGTGACGATCAAGTCCGTCGTGTCTGTACCCATCGCCAGCACAACGGTGGACCTAGGTGGCTTTTCGTTGTCGTACTGATAGTCCTCGTCCGTTGCCAAGTCACGTTCGAAGGTGACCATGTTGTAAATCGAAAGAGGCGCGAGCTGCAGAATTTCTATTTCCACGTCAGCGTCTTCGAGTGGTTGCAAGGTGCGATAAACCGCATCTCGCTTCATTGCGAACAGACCGACTTCGCTCTCTAAAGCAAAGCCATCCGAGATATCGCTGCCCTCCATCAACTGGTAATCCCAGACGACGTCTTCCAGTTCAAATGGGATCTGCTGGCGAGCTTCGTATTTGACGATGTCAGCCAGCTTCTTGAGCTCAACCGGTGGTGGCTTGAAGAATTTTGCCAAACCGCTGGAACCTGGAACGCTGAGTGCGACCCGCGTCTTTTTCAGGTCGTTACGATTGACGAAAGTCGACAAAGCCTCGCGCACCATCTCTTCTGCGTTGGAATCTGGTGAACTGAGGATTTTGGGATATTCGATATAGTCAAACGCTTCCGCTACTAATTGGTCGCCGTCGACTGAACAACGAAGCGCTTTGAGCGCACTTTGACCGATTTCAATGCCCCAAACTGATGATGCATTGGCCATGAAACGAACCTTCTTCGTGTGCTTTGGATCTGCTTTTGCGCGAGTGGAAGATATTCCCTATCTTGTGCGCATTATGATCACGATGAGACTAGAGCGGACGAAAAGTCACTGCCACAACGAATCCGGCAAAATTTTGTTAGGCCGGAACCGAGAAAATAGCAGTAGTTGTCAGAGATCTAATCGGCAGAAAAGACTCTCTCACCTATTAAACTGTATCGAGATTGGGTCCCTGATGTCAAATTTCTCATATATCTGGTATCCCTTTTTGCCAACTTTTCCTGCCGTGAGCATTGCAACCTGCCAGGATCAGAAACCGCTCCCTTCGCCACCAAAGAATTTACAGTCCGTTAACTTGAGAACCATAGCGGTTCAATAGTCTTTCTTAAGTCCCATGCTGTCCCAAACTGCTTGATCTGGATCTCCGATGCCAAATGCCAATGCAATCAGTGACTTGAAACGCTGTCTGTTGTTGCTGCCCGGTTATGAATTGGAAGGTTTTCCAAGGTTCTTGACTCGGGAAGAGGCCGCTGCGTTGTTGGCAGGTTGGGCGAGCCTGTGGCATCCCGCTTTAATCAAACGCACGCAGAACATTCCAGCCTGGCAGCAGGCCAGCAGCAGCCCCGGCGATGTCACTGGCTCCTTACTGATTCTGCCCGAAATCGCCAAGTCGGAATTGGACCCGATCTTTCAGTCAGCCGAAGATTGCTTGCTGCAGGAGCCGCATAGCGATTGGATGGAGCTGCAGCGAGAATTGCTCGAGCTATCAGGGATTGGGGGATCGGAGCGAGCTGAGCTTCAAGATAGGCTGACCGAGCAACGACTCTGCGAATTTGCTGCTCTGGGCTACGCCTATCTCCAAATTCAGCTGATGACACGCCAGCTAAGATACACTTCGAATCTCGATCAGCTGCTATTTGCTGAGCAAGTGGTCGCTGCGGCTGAAGCTAGTCTCGCCGGAGAAGCGGAGAAAGCAGAGGAGTCGCTGCAAGCTTGCTTTGACACCCTTGGACAAGAACGCGACCACTATTACTCGCTAGAAGTCCATCTGCTCGACGTCACGTTGCTCGCACCGACCGTACTCGGCAAGTCGCTCACTCGTCAGCTCAGCGAGCGGAGCGAACCGACTTCGTTTCTGGCGAGTGCTTCCCTTCTGCGTCAGATGAAGCAAGAACAGACCGAGAACTATACGGCGCTCAGTGCCCAAGTCAACTCGGGCGACTCAAGTTTGCTCGGAGGCCTCGACGCCGAACGCCCACATTCCTTAATGCCACGTGAGAGCCTGAGCCGCGATTTGCATCGTGGGAAAATAGCCTATGCTGAACTCGACCTGCCCGCACCGACATGCTTCGCGCGTATGTCTTTTGGCATGATTACGGATCACGCTGCCGATTTGAAGCGATTTGGATACCAAGGAGTATTCCTTACTGCTTGGTCCGAAGGCAGCTACCCTGAAGGAAGTCAAACCAAGATCTCCTGGGAAGCCTCCGATGGGACATTTATCTCGGCGATTGCATCTGAAGTTCGCGATGCGAGTGACGCGTCGAGTTTCCTGGCACTTGGCTGGGATATCGGCGATGCTCTGGACCATCAACACGTGCCGACGCTGGTTTTTGCGCATTGGCCTGGCCGAACCAGCGACTATGCGAATTGGCTCAGCATTATTGAAAAACGCACGCCAGCGCTTGGACGTTGGTCGCACGGCACGCCTTACTTTTGCGATACAGACGATCCCTATCACCAAGAACGCCTCAATACATCTGACTTCAAGCACAATTGGTTGGCACGCTCTGAGACGCCAGCAAAACTCCTGGAAGCAACTCGCGCGCTCCAAGTGATCGCAAGCCGCTGTCGTTCGTTGCAAAACTTGGCCAATCTCGCTTGGCAACTCGAGCATTACAAGCCGAAGCCAGTGGGAAACACGCCGCGAGAAGAAGAGACGTCGCAAGCAAAGGAAGAGGTGGTTGAAGACAGTACTTCTGACTTGAGTGATCCAGCAGGCGGTGACTCCCAAGTCGAGCCCCAGGAGGAAACTTTGCACAAAACCAGCGATTGTGCCTTCTCATCCGATCTTAGAAGGCTGATCGAAATTTGCGACGGTTTCCTAGACAACTACTCGCAAAAGGATGTAGCTTCGGACCAGCAAAGGGCACTTGAGCTAGCCGACAAGTGTAGCGATGAGATCATTTCTAAGTTGCAAACGTTGCTTTGCCCTTCTACGCCCCCAGCGAAATCGGGAGAAGAATCGACAGGTCGGCTCTTGATCAATTCTCGAAGTCTCGCGCAGCGCATCAGGGTGCAAACGGCTGCCGAAAAGCAGTTTGTCGATGCTGGCTGGAAGTATGCAAGTGGTCGCGTCGGGCATGACCGCTATAGCTGTCTCGATGTTCCTTCTTTTGGTTTTGTCGTCGCGCCATTTGCTGACAAGGCGAGCAATCCAAAGCAACAGCACTTGGCCGAACTTGGAGGAGTTGTCCAGAACGAGTTCCTCGAAGCTCAGGTCGATAACCGCCGCGGACATCTAAAAAGTGTTTATATACCGGGGCGCCGCGGAAATCGTCTCAGCTTGATGCTTGCTCGACGCGACCGGCTCGACAACGGAGAATTCTCGTACTCCGAGATGCAAGCCAAAGACGTGCGCATGCTTACCAGTTCCAACATTTGCGGCTTGGTTCGAGCCTCTGGGCGTCTTGTAATTGACGGCGAATCGCAGGCCGAGTTTGAGATCGATTATGAACTTTGGCGCGGCAGCCGAATAATGGAAGTCGCCACTCGGCTGAAGGGGATGAAGCCTCTGGCTAATTCCAATCCTTGGCGCTCGGCTTATGTGCTGCGTCTCGCTTGGCCTACCGAAGCCGCTATTCTTAAGTCATTCCAGTGCGGTCGCCGGCATCCGATGGCAACTGGTCAGACCGTTTCACCAGCATTGATTGAAATCGACGAATCGGAGTACTGCACGCATTATCTGACTGGCGGTCTTGCCTTTCACCGAAGAACCGAATCTCGCTTCCTAGAAACCATTCTGCCCTTCGATCGCAAGGAGTCGGAATCCCGTATTGGTATCGGCGTGGACTTGCCGCAACCGCTGCAAATGGCGGAGGATTTTCTGGACCGCCGCTATTCCCTTCCGCTTTCTGGAAAAGTCCAAGAGGCTCAAGCTTGGTTGACCAGCGTTAATGCCAAGAACGTTATCGTGCATCTTGAATCGCCGCTCGTCAATGATAGCGGCGATACAGTCGGTCTGAGGCTGTTTGTGCAAGAAACGCAAGGCAGATCCAGCAACGCCGTGATTCGCCTAATGCATGATGCGAAGGCTGCCGATCGAGTCGACTACCTGGGCGAGAGTATCGGCAAATTGACGACGAACCATGACTCCATCACCATCGCTTTACGCGCTAATGAGCAAACCAATGTTGATGTGCTTTGGAGCTAGCCCTGCCCATCGGACTCCGTAGCTGAAGTCGGCAAGACTTCCGGCCCTCCTAACTGCGTCGAACCTACTGAATCTGCCCTGAGCGGAGCGGTTTTGTCTTTTCTATGTCGAAAAATTATTGCAGCGACAGCGACCAATCACTTGAAAGACTGGGCTACCTTTTTGCTCAGAATCCTTGATAATTGTTTGTCCTCTCCTTTTGCAGACTCACTTTTGTATGCGCGATATCGCTTCCCCGGATTCCTGACTGACGCGATGCGTACGCCTGAACAATACATCCGAAACTGGTGCGATTCCTATGAGCCTTTATGCTGCCTATCTTGACGAAATCGAAGAACGCAAAAAGCAGGGCCTTCATCCCAAGCCAATCGATGGCGCGGAGCTTACGCAAGAGATCATTGCTCAGATTAGAGATGCTGATAATCCCCACCGCGATGACTCACTGAAGTTCTTCGTCTACAACACACTTCCAGGGACTACGAGTGCGGCAGGTGTCAAAGCAGAGTTCCTGAAAGAAATCGTTCTTGGTGATTCGACGGTTCGTGAGATCTCGCGAGAGTTTGCCTTGGAACAGCTTTCGCACATGAAGGGCGGCGCGTCGATCCGAGTGTTGCTTGATTTGGCGCTGGGCGACGACGAGTCGATTTCCATACAGGCTGCTGAAGTTCTGAAGACGCAAGTCTTTCTTTACGAAGCAGATACGGGCCGACTCGAAGAGGCATTCAAGGCGGGCAATACGATCGCCAAAGACATTATTGAAAGCTATGCGAAGGCGGAGTTTTTCACAGAGCTGCCTGAGGTGCCCGAGAAAATCGAGCTGGTTACCTACGTAGCTGGAGTGGGGGATATCTCGACCGACTTGCTGTCTCCCGGAGCTGAGGCTCATTCGCGTTCGGACCGAGAGTTGCACGGCAAATGCTTGATCAACGAAACCGCTCAAAAAGAGCTTGTCGCGCTCCAAGAACAGCATCCTGACAAACGAGTGATGCTGATTGCCGAAAAAGGAACCATGGGCGTTGGCTCTTCGCGAATGTCTGGCGTCAACAATGTTGCGCTCTGGATCGGCAAGCAAGCAAGTCCCTACGTGCCATTCATCAATATTGCTCCAGTCGTTGCAGGAACAAACGGTATCTCTCCAATCTTTCTCACGACGGTTGGCGTGACAGGCGGTATTGGACTGGATCTAAAGAATTGGGTGAAGAAACTGGACGCCGACGGCAACGTGGTGCTTGACGAAGACGGTGAACCTGAACTCGAGCAAAAATACTCGGTCAACACAGGTACCGTCCTGACGATCAATACGAAAGAGAAAAAGCTTTACAGCGGCGATCAGGAACTCGCTGATGTTTCGAGTGCCTTCACGCCGCAAAAAGTCGAGTTCATGAGAGCGGGTGGTTCTTACGCGATCGTGTTCGGTAAGAAGCTGCAAACCTTAGCTGCTAAAACTCTCGGTATCGATGTGCCACCTGTTTATGCACCTTCCAAAGAGATTTCTCAACAAGGGCAAGGACTGACCGCAGTCGAAAAGATCTTCAACCGCAATGCCGTGGGCAACACCCCGGGCAAGACGTTGCATGCGGGGTCTGACGTACGGGTCGAAGTCAACATCGTCGGCTCGCAAGACACGACAGGACTGATGACTTCGCAGGAGCTGGAAATGATGGCGGCAACGATCATCTCGCCGATCGTTGATGGAGCTTATCAGTCCGGCTGTCACACCGCGTCGGTTTGGGATAAGAAGGCACAAGAGAACATTCCACGTTTGATGAAGTTCATGCATGACTTCG
>PKCQ01000442.1 GCA_002862265.1 Planctomycetaceae bacterium
CCAGAGTTTGGCTCATCACAAAAGAGAACTTTGGGTCGGTGAAGAATCTCCCGCGCAATCATAAGTTTCTTGCGCATGCCTTTCGAGTAGCGAGACACTGGCAGCCGAGCGGCTTCAGAAAGCTCGAGTCGGCCAAGCACTTCGTCGACGCGTTTCTTCGTGACTCCATACAGAGCGGCGAAAGTCTCAAGATTGGCCCGACCACTGAGCTCATCAAAGTGATCCTCCGTATCCGGAACGAAGCCGCAAATTGCCTTTGCGTCACCCAGGTGCTGCGGGATGCGCAACCCATCGATTGTGACCTTGCCGGAAGTGGGTGGTAGGACTCCAGTCAACACACGTACTGTCGTCGTTTTCCCCGCGCCATTAGGGCCGAGAAATCCAAAAATCTTGCCCGCGCCAACTTGGACAGAAAGATTGTCCACCGCGGTAAACTTGCCGAACCGCACGCATAGTTTCTCAATCTCGATCATCGCCAAGCTCGGAATTGTGTTTTGCTCAACTGAGTTTTCGATCACTCTCGAGCCAGCCTGCTTCTGAACCATTCGCCGCCTAGGCACCTATCTGGCTCTTAAACCGCTGACCTTGAGCCCTGAAGGCCAATTTCGGGCCCATATCTTAGCTGGACGCGGCCCCGCGGGCCGCCATTTCAATCCGCCCCTCGTTCAGTCTAGCGACCACCGGTGCAGTCGTCTCACTAGCGGTCGGATTATTGGCCGGCTTCGCCCCGCCTGTGCAAGCGGCCAAGGTATCAATAGTTAAGGCCCTCAACAAAGAATGATTTGTCCGATCCACGGCAAATCAAGATTTCAGAAGAGAGGAACCCCTTACCCCGTAATTAGGGCTCCAACCCTCCCAGAACTCCTCGCTGAACTCGAACAGGGAGGGCAAGTTGCTTTGCCAACGATTTACCTAGAACCAAACTGTGGTTTTCTCTGGTGCCCCATCAAAGCTCGCCCATGAGGCGAGCTTTGATGGTTGCTTCGAGTCAGATTCTTACACAGACGCGGGAGTGTAGGGTAAGTGCGAGTCGTGCAAAACGATCTTGAGCTCTCCGGCGTCATTAATCGTATAGGCAAATGAGTACTCGACTTTCGTCACGGAGCCATCTGCGACGGCAGTGAAGTAGTAGTTGCCCATCGCAACGCCCATGTTGCCGATGATCTTCGTACCGATATTTTCCCAGCGGACGTCTGACCAAGGCTTGATGGCAAAACCGCCGTCTTCAGGATAATTGTCGTTGCCACCAACGAAATAAGAAAGAGCGCCTTCAAAGTCAGTGCGGAACTGCTTCTGCGATGTCAACGTAGGCTTAAACAACACCTCGCCCGCTTCATAGTTGTAGAACTTGTCAATGTGCTCTTTTGCAGCGGCGGCGTAGTCGCCACCATCTTGGAACACTTTCCCGATGTGAACGATTCCTTCCCCCCAAGCCTTTTGAGCTTCTTCAATCAACGACGCCTGCATTACTTGATCCTGTTAATTGTAAGTGCGAGTTTCTCATTACCCCTGAAACCAATGCTGGCCACTCGACCGCTTTGGCCACAAAAATTGTAGCCGAACCTTCGCCGCTCGACGAGCAACCATCATCGGACTGAGCTGGAGAGCTGCCCAAACGTTGGATTTGAAGAACGCCGATCGTCTCAAGGACTTGTCGAGTTGAAAGTGGGATAAGGCATCCTGCTTGTCATCCGCGAAACCTGGCAGGTCCCGCTAGTAGAGTCCTAGGGCGAGCCGACAAGCTAGAAGCTTATCCACGTTTAACGCCCTTATAGATCAGCGGCGTTTGAGAATGGCGACTACATCTTCGGTTTCAGCATCGAGCTTCAGCGGCTTGTTGATTTCATAGCTGAAATCATAGAACTCTTCCAGGTTCCACAGGTCAGAGACGGAATTTAAGAAGTTGGTGAACTGCTTTGCCGTATAGGACCGGAGTTCGAGCACGTCCGAGATGCGAAAAGACTCAGTCGGTTTATAGACGTCGAAACGGATTCCAAAGAGCTCCAACCTCTTTCGTTTATCTTTGTCGATCGGCCACATGTAGGTATTGATCGACAACTGCCCACGCCGCGCGGACCAACTTTCCTCATCGGTTGGCTCACCACGAGTTGGAGTTAGATGGAGACCAAGCACATAGATGCCACCCGGACGAACCACCTCGGCCAGGCACTTGAGGTGGGCCTTTGCAGCCTCGTCACTTTGCAAGTGCCGGAAGCTGTTGATCGTATTGAAGGCAGCGTCGTACTGTTTCTTAGTTTTGAAATCGCACATATTTCCAGCGATCGCACGGCCCTTCAGATCAAGCCGCTCAAGCCGAGCGTTGCAGTAGTCAACCGCTTTCTCGTTCAGGTCGATGCCGCTGACTTCGAAGCCTTTTTGCCCAAGGCGGTACATCAGTCGTCCGGTGCCGCAGGCTGGTTCGAAAGCTGTTTTGACTTTGCGATCCACAAATCGATCGAAGCAAGCCTCCAAGAAGCGGAGCTCTGAGGCGGTATCGCTGCCGAAGACGAGATCGTAGTATGTGGGGTAGTCGTAAATGCTGGCTTTGGTGATTTTCATGGGCAGCATGGTCGGCTCTTCTTACTGGAACGTCAAGTAGCCGGATTCTGGACGAAGGGCCATTTCACAAGCCGCGAGTAGCATAAAACCGATGGAATCTTTTGAAATCTCCTCCGCCGACTTGAGCACTGAGGAACTTGTTGCAGGTCGAGATCACGTCATTGCTCAAATGAAATGGACTCGCCAATATTCCCTCCAACTCATCGAATCCATTCCTGAGGATCGCTGGTTCGAGATGCCGGAAGGGCTGCCGACGCATGTCGCTTGGCAAGTTGGGCACTTGGCAGTTTCTCAATATGGCTTGATGCTCTTTCGTCAGCGCGGACGAAGCCCGGGCGATCTGGAGATCATGCCAGGCTGGCTGAGAAAACAGTTTGGCCGAGGTACGACACCAGGAGCTCAAAACGAGAAGTCCCCTGCTCCGTCAGAATTGCTGGAACGGTTAGAGAAGATTCACCAGCAAGCTGTGGCGGAAGTACAAGATTTAGCGCCTGAGATTTTGGCAGAAGCGACCGAAATGCCTTATGCTGCCTATCCCATCAAGTTGGGGGCACTGATGTTCTGCCCGATCCACGAAGGCTTGCACGCGGGACAGATCGGCTCGCTCAGGCGAGCTCTGGGGCTTGAGCCAATCCGATAGGAAAATTGTTTGACCAGCGGAAGGTTTGATTCAAAAGAGGAATGTTCTGATGAAGCAGATTCGCTGGATCGCCGTCATTTCGTTGACTGTCTTGTTCACGATTGTCGTTTTTCGCAATTTGGAATCGACCAATCTCGAACTCGTTGTGACCACAGTTGAATTACCGCTGGCCGCCCTCCTTAGTCTTACCCTTTTGCTGGGCTTCGGCCTGGGCTTGATGTTTCCCACAATGTGGAAAGTCCGCAGCTGGCAAAATGCACGGCAGAAGCGGAAGGTCGAAAAGACCGTCGGGTTAGAAAGCGAATGAAAAGAACTGCTTCCGAGCGGCTAGCTCTTCCGCCCCCCCAAGGTGGTAACCCAAACACCGACCATGCAAACTGCGAATACGCCCGCTAGGATTCCAGAGACCATGGCGACAGTTGACTGCTCTTCCGCGAAGGTATTGTACTTGTGGAATTCAGGTGGATGCTGCTCCTTAAGACCTATGTCGCGATAGTTCTCCCAAAGCAGCACTAATTCATCCGGGCCGTAGTAACCAAGCTCTTCGGCTTGGGCATCGATAAAGTCCTGAACGGAGTAGCCCTGATCGTAGAGGTAGGAATCTCGGACGTGATACAGCGAGTAGAGCCCCGCCGCGATAAATAGGAAAGCAAAAGTGGCGAAAGCAGGACCACGCCATCCTTTCCAGGCATTCGGTTTTTCCGCAAGTTGATCGTTCGCTTGGCCAGAGTCCTCCATTTTCAAATCGGCAAATCCGCGAAGCGTCGGGACTTGTACGGATTGCCCGCACGCGCAAGGGACCGACTGGCCCGCCTGGCTTCGCGTAACGGCAATTTCCTTACCGCAAGAACAGCTGACTAGGTATTCCATCAAATTATCTTTCTAAGCCCAACAATGGGAAAGAATTATGCTCTGGCGACTGGACCGGACAAACCCACCAGTTAAGATTATACTATCGGATTGACTGGATTCGGCTGAGGCACAGAAACTACTGTGGACCAGTTTTTTTCTCTGTCAATTTCGAACCCTCCGCCTGAAAGGAGACTCGCGGTCTGGTTCGGTGGATTTGAACGATTCAGCGAAGAGTTGTTGAGTTCAAGTTCGTGACGCGGGGACAATTGAGCGAGCCACGGCAAAGACCTGTCATACAAGCATGACGGCGGGGTGATAAACTCACTACGGCGGCCCTTTATCCTCACGAAGTGACGTTGGGAATCGGAACTCGGCAGATTAGTCTGCTTTATATTTAACTATCCCCTTGAGTCTGTCTTCAGTCACGTCGTATTTTGGATTCATGATTAGAAGTGCCGCTTGCATTTGCGACTAGCACCCTACTAGCGGATTCAAATCGAACCACTCCGGTCTGACATCACGAGTTGGTCTTCCACTGTGTCGCCATGTCGTTGCTTGTCAGCAATACGTTTCAAGTTGGCAAATGGATCGAAGTGACCAATTCACTCCTTGCCGAGGGTTTTGGTGCTGATGCCTCCCCAACTTCGAAACGACACTCGATAAGTCTTTGCCGCCACCATTTCAAAACATTGTGATCATTGTGCAGGCCAAGGCGCTTCAAGTGTAGGGATGGACACCAAATCCGGTGAAATGAATTGGACGAAGTTATTATTTTCTTGACCAGGCCTTCAAGTTGCTGGTGTTTGGCGAGTCATTTTACCTAACCGCAACCTTTTACAATTTAAAGTCGTGAGCCTGAGAGGGCGTGAGAAGGTGGTAGACTTCCCTGTGTGATTGGGAATCCCCGCAGCTTCCTCACCCTAGACATAACGACCATACGGCAACATTAGGAGTATCGCCTTGTTCGACACATTGCTCGACGAGTTTGATGACGACAGTCAACGCGCGCCCGACGACGATATCGAGCGTTTTCAGAAGTTGCCAACCGAAGAGGAACGGGAGAGCTCTGGCGCCGATAGAATGCCAGAGGATGATGGACTAGCTGCCGAGGGTGAGGTTCAGCTTGACTCTGACGAAGAGCTGCTGGCTGCTGCAGAGGAAGAAGCGGAAACTTGGTCCGACGACCCGGTCCGCATGTATCTCACTCAAATGGGTGAGATTCCATTGCTAACACGTGACGAAGAAATTCGCCTCGCAAAAGCCATCGAAGTGACGCGCCGTCGCTTCCGCACGAAGTTGCTCGAGTGTGACTATGTCATGCAGTACGCCTTCAAGATTCTGAAGCGCGTTCACAACAGCGAACTTCCCTTTGACCGCACGGTTCAAGTTTCCGTGACGGACCGATTGGAAAAAGAACAAATCTTGGGTCGTCTGCCCCATAATCTGAGGACACTCGACGTTCTTCTGAAACGCAACGCTCGCGATTATCGTATTGCGCTAAGTCGTTCTGGAAAGAAAACTGCGCGAAAAAAGGCCTGGGCCTCTCTCGCCAAACGTCGCCGCAAGGCTGTTCGCCTGACCGAAGAACTCGGCCTGAGAACCCAGCGTCTCGAGCCCAGAATCCTGGACTTGATGAAGTTTAGCCGTCGCATCGATGAGCTTCGTAAGGAAATCGACAGACTCCAAGGTGATCGTGCTTCTGCTGCTCAACGTGCGGAGCTATTACGCGAGTACCGTGAACTTTTGGTCGCGACACAAGAAACACCAACGAGTCTTCGCAATCGCGTTAAGATGGTTCGCGATGTCTTCATCGAATACCAAAAGGCGAAGAAGGCCCTCTCGGAAGGTAACTTACGATTGGTAGTTTCGATCGCCAAGAAGTACCGCAACCGCGGGCTGAGCTTTCTGGATCTAATCCAAGAAGGTAACGCTGGCTTGATGCGAGCGGTCGACAAGTTCGAATACCGCCGTGGGTTCAAGTTTTGCACTTATGCCACCTGGTGGATTCGCCAAGCGATCACCCGAGCTGTTGCAGACCAGAGCCGTACGATTCGAATTCCGGTCCACATGGTCGAAACCATGTCGCGAGTTCGAAATGTGTCACGACAACTCCTTCAAGAACTTGGCCGAGAGCCGACCCTCGAAGAAACCGCGCGTCGTGCTGAAACCACCGTGGAAGAAGCCCGCCGTGTGCTGGCGATGAGCCGCTACCCAATTAGCTTAGATCGCCCTGTCGGAAACAGCGAGGACAGCCAGTTCGGTGATTTGTTGCCAGACGGGACAGCCGAAAGCCCTGCGATCGGTGCCGGACAAGAGATGCTTAGAGATCGCATCAACCACGTGCTGAAGACGCTGAGCTATCGCGAGCGAGAGATTATCAAGCTCCGTTATGGTTTGGGTGATGGATATAGCTACACCTTGGAAGAGGTTGGTCACACCTTCAAAGTGACTCGGGAGCGTATTCGTCAGATCGAAGCCAAGGCTGTTCGCAAACTTCAGCAGCCTAGCCGCAGCCAAGACTTGGTTGGCTTCTTAGACTAGTTCACTCTCCAGACAACAAACGCAAATCGTTACAATCAGCCTCAAGCCAACAAGTTTGGCTTGAGGTTTTTTTGTGGACCGATGAAGTCACTTAATGCCCAGCGCACGCGTCGGCTTGCTTTGGCCCACAGGCTGGAAGCCTATGCCAC
>PKCQ01000449.1 GCA_002862265.1 Planctomycetaceae bacterium
CGCTTTGCCTGCGTTGCTGTTGCAATTGCCGAAGCAAATGTATCTGCGTTGATGTTAAGCGTCTCTCCGTCCTCCGTTACACCCACTGGGGCAATAACTGGAATTAGCTCTGAATCAGAAAAGACATCCAATATCTGCGTACTGACCTTATCCGGCTCTCCAACATAACCGATGTCGACCTGTTTCATGATGTTGGATTCAGGATCAGGTATTTCGGTAATCTTCCGGGCAAATACGAGGTTCGCATCCTTACCACAAATGCCAATGGCCTTTCCGCCCTGTCCATTGATAGCAGTCACTATCTCCTTATTGATGGCTCCTGCGAGAACCATCTCAACCACTTCCACTGTCGGCTTATCGGTTACACGTAGGCCATGCACAAAGTCTGACTTAATCTCCAGCCTTTTCAGCATCGATGCAATTTGCGGCCCGCCTCCATGGACAACAATCGGATTGATGCCGGACTGCTTCAAATAGACGATATCTTGCGCGAAGGCCTGGGCTAACTTCTGGTCTCCCATCGCATGGCCGCCAAACTTCACAACGACGGTATTCTCGTCATACTGCAGCATATTAGGCAGGGCTTCTGCCAGGATGCGGGCCTTCAAATGCGCCGTCACGTCCTGTTCGTCACCCTGATGGCGAGTGTCGGTGTCGGAATTTGCCATATTTGCCAAACCTTATGCATCAGCAATTCGGGGACGAAATCCAATCGGGCTAATTATTGCCTCAGTCCCAGGTGCTAAAAGGTGAATGTGGAATGGTCCCATTATAACCAAAGCCGACACTGCATAAGAGTTTTAGCTCAGGATACAGTAACCACAATACGACTAGGGCAGTTATGCTATCGACGAAAAAAGGGCAACGGATTTCGCTCACAATTGGCTGATAGGCCGCCATGCAATGCGCATATCAGTGTGATACGTCTTCTTTCATCGTAGGGAATCACCTGCAATGCGGTATTGTAATCGCTGATTTGCCTGTTCACAGATGCTATTTGCTGATAATCTAGGTAGAGTAGCGCGCTTACAAAGAATCATGAATGTCGCAAGTTGCACAGGGATCGGACAATCATGTGGAGATGTCGCAGAATCTGCGCGTGACACTTCAGCGCGCCGGCACCTATGTGTCAGAACAATCCCACCGCTTTGTCACGATCGAACACGTTCTGCTCGCACTGAATGAAGACCCTGAAGCTGAGTTGATGTTGCAGGCCTGCGAAATCGACCAGGGTCGCCTTCACTCAGATGTATCGAATTACTTAGGGCGATTGGAAGACCGTCTCACTCCTGGTGAGGCAGCTCAACCCGTATTTGATACCGAAGCTGCCCGGATCGTGAATTCGGCAGTCATTGCAGCACAGAAAAGCCGACGTTCCGAGGTGAACGGCGCGATCGTATTGGCAGCTATTATTGGAGACGCGCAAACCCCAGCAGCCCAAATGCTTTTGGCTCAGGGGCTGAATTTCAAAGCGGCCATCGACGCGCTTCAAACGGCAAAAGCACCAGCGCCTACAAGCGCACCGCTGCCTCATATGCAAGACGGGCAATCTGGATCACCTGAAGCAGCAAATCCCAGCCCAATTGCAGCAAATGACGATACGAGGCGACCTTCACCATCAGCTGCCGAGGACGCGCTTGCCCAGGCTAGGGAACGCATACGTGCAACACAGGAAGCTGCACGACACAACCTACCGCTCAAGCCCAGTCGTTTACAACCTGCTGAGAATAGTCCGGAAGACCACAATGGCGCTGCTTCGCAGACAACCTCTGACGCCCATCAATCTGAAACCGAAGCGAAGCCACCACAACCACTACAGACTGAAGACTCGCTCGCACGCTTCGAACGTCGATCTCCTCCAAATGTTCACGCCAGCCCGGAGCAGCCGCAGCGAGCACCTGCCCCTCCTGAAAACAGAACATTGCCACCCGAGAATTTCGACGCTGTTCGGATTAGGTGCTTCGGCAACGCGACGAGCTCCAAGGCTAGGGACGAGCCAATCAATCAGTTCTGCGATGGTCAGTTCTGGCTGGAGCCGTTTCGGAACGTCGCGCAGCTCAATGATTGAATTTGCTACGACTTCTGCGGCGGAATAAAAATTCGCGTCATCCGCCTCTTCCAAATTGCAGAAGATTCGATCGTACGCAGCTCGCAAAACTTGGAGCAAGGGCTGGACGAGCCTTGAAACGGGCTGCGCCTTCTTGGGGAGTTTGCCCAGCCACTTGTCAATTGTCTTTACAAGTATTTTATAAACCTGCGCACCTGGAGCCTTGGGATCGACAAACTTACTAACCTGTCTTGGCAAACACCCATGGTGATAAGCGTCGAGTTGCGCAAGCCAATCCTCGGGCAAGTGCTTAGCTTGACGGCTCAACAAGTTGTTTACCGCAGGATGCCGCAGCAAAGCAGAAAAGTTGGAGTAGCTACGATTCTCAACAAACTTCCCGATGAGAGACAAAAGTCCCAGCGGCTCAGTTCGCCCGAGCGTTTCGCCAGGACCGTATCGCGTAGCGACATCACACAGGTCAAGCCGATGACGAAGCTCCGGAAGCAACGCGGTGTCCGGCAAGCCTAACGTGATATGGCTGCGATCATACGCTTCGGCCAACTCGGCCAAGCAACCAGCCGCAAGCTCAGCTTGGTCCTGCGGGCTGTTTCCAACAAGGATTGAGTCAGCAGCAATCGGCAGAACCTGATCCTGCCATACCTCCTGTCGTAAACAGCCGTATTCATCAAAGCTACGCTGCTGATCATCCGGAGCCGCAACCCAAATTTCAACTTGGGCTGCGATGGCTGACAAAAATCCCTTCTGCACTTCATTCAAATCGACGCAGCCAATGGCAACGACCCTTTGGCGTCGCGCGAAAAGATAAGATTGAGGCTCCTTATGTGCTAACGCAGACAGTCGAGCACTCTGAACATCCCACAGACCGAGGCTGTGGAGCACTTCCAAATAACGAGTTTGAACGGCGGACAAACACTGCCACCGGCCAACTTCAACATGTCGCTCGGGCAAACGCTCCACGACGTCTGAAAAATTCATCTTCTCACTGGCGAGCTCTCGGTGCAGTTGAGCGAGTGTCTTCGCCAGTTCCAGCCATTGCCCAGTAGCCCCTGACGGCGGTGGTACCGGAAGGAGATGCTGCAATTGTTCCGCGTCCGTGTACTGCAATGCCTGCATCCACGCCAAGTGCTGGACGAATTCCGAGGCAAAGGGAAGCTTGGCTCGGTAAAGCCGTTCGGGAAGCTGGCCAATTGTGTGAATCTTGGGAGGATAGAGAACCAACCCAAGTTCTTGCGCATGATGGGCCAATAGCTCCTGCAATCGGCGAGCTGCCAAGGCACTGGGGAGCACGATGCGCATGTCGCGCAGGTCCCAGTTGCCACCCTGCTGGAAGCGCTCGCGCAGTCTCGCTACCGCCGACTCCAAAACGGGCCGGTTCCATCCTAAGAAAACACGCTCCAACGTGTGGGCTGCCGAGGCGCTGCCTCCAGCTAGCTTCCGCGTTCCTTCCAAAATTTCGCTCCAATCATCGCTTGTAATGCCATCGCACCCAAAATTCTCCAACGAGATTTGGATGCGGGCGTTACCTGAAACCTTCGTGAGCTCTTCCATGCGGCGTCGCCCCCTATTTTAACGAATCTAGGGTGACAACTTTGGTCATGGCTTGCTTTGGAAGAGAGATGTTTGTGAAGAAATGCGGCCAAATCCCAATTTAGTAGTTACTTGGTTATTGAGGCGCTCGACAGCGGCAGTATCTATCAAGCTGAGTTGCCCGTTTATGGCGACTTTACGGATCGTGCGGTCATTTTTCTCAAGCATGAGCCGATTCCTGAACGATTAGAAATGATAAGCCGGAGCCTGGTCCTTCGGCCATCCATTTGGTGCTCAGATGTTTTCTGCCCCCCAGTCTGGTTGGACAGAAATCTAATGATTTTCGGAGCTGTTGTATGTTGGGCTCATTGGGAGCAGCGGTTTACCATCCTATTCGGGCGACTTCGAGTCGGCGCGGCCCATGGCAAGTGGGCTTGGGCGTGAGCCTGGGTGTGATGGCTGGACTTCTGCTGACATACAGCCCGCTTGGCATCCTGTTCATTGGAGTTGCTTTTTTGCTTCCAGTGCATTTTGCCGCGACACTTGCTACCTCACTTTTGACGGTTGGCTTGCTCTGGACAATCGAACCGACACTTGGTGAACTCGGGAGTATTTCACTTACTCAGAAGACGACGCTGCAGGCGATGTATTTGGGCTACCAATTCCCTGGCTTCGCATTGCTTCGATTAAACAACACGGTGGTGCATGGCGGGCTGGTACTTGGTCTGATGCAGCTCTTTCCAACCGCTTTTTTGGTGGCAAGGTTGGTAAGAATCGCTCGAGATCACCACGATTTTGTGGAACAGAACGATTGGCTACGTGCTGACAGGGCACATGAGCAAATCTTGAAACCACGCGTCTCATTTTCAAGTCCAGAAAAAGAAATTGCGGACGAGGCAGACCGACTACTGGATTCGTTTAACGCAGCTGTAGATGCTCAGTCCAAAACCAGCTCGCAGACGGCCAACGAGGAACGCACAGCATCCTCCGAAGCAAAAGAAACGCAACAGGCGGACTTGGAACAATCACAAGAACTTACCGGGGAATCGGCTCCTTATCTCGCATGGTCAGATTTCTCTGACATGAACGAGGTGACAGGATATGAGCAAAGCCAACTTGGGCCGATCGAACTCACCCCCAAGCTATCATTGTCACCTCTGGAGACAACCGTAGCGTGGTTGAAGATTCCTGGCGAGTCACTTCAGCTAAACTCACTCCAAGCAGTGGAAGACGAGAAACAGAGTATCGCAGAAGAAGCGGAGCTACTGCGGAGCGAAATGGCTTCCGCATTGGAGGGCATCAAGGGCGCGCCTCCTCTGCACGGCGCTGACTCTCCGACTGAAGAAGAATCCGCTAAGCTGCAGAGAATGGATGAGCTCACCAAATCTGATCAACCCGACTCACTCAGCGTAGCGGAGCGGGCAGCCGAGCTGGCTTCACTGGTCGATGAAATGTTAACAACCTTACGAGATGATGAAGTAGACACTTGCACCGAGAGTCAGGCTCAGCCAATGAGAATGTTTGACCAAGGTCACACTTCCATGCGAATCCCTTCGAATCCAGATCTCGCAGCGGATTCTGCTACAAGCAAAGATACACCGACTGAACGAAAATCGAACTCAGGTTTGCACCAGAGAGTCGATCGGGGCTCGAAAATGGAAAACGCTACTAGTGAGCCATTGACCCTAGAGGATGTCGCCAAGCACGAAGATGCACTTCGCTATCTGCTGCATCACTTGAAGGAAATCAAGAATAGGGTCTAAAAACGGATGCTATTTAGCAAACGAAGAATCAATTGGGCCTGTCTGGTCCTGATCCTTTCGGGAATCGCATTTTTCGTGCGACCGATTCGCTCATGGATCGACCAAGTACTGGTACGACAGATCGATCCCAATATGAAGGTTGCCTCGGTGCATCTCCATCTCCAAGATTCAGTCGTCGAGATGGAAGACTTCCTTTGGTCCGAGTATCACAACAAACAAGCCTTTGGACTACGCGCCGATCGCGTTTGGTTAGCGGTTGAGCCAGAGCCCCTGCTCGATGGAAAATTGGTAATTCCTGCGGGTTCGATGGAAAACGCAGTTCTGTTCTTTAGCGACGAAGGCAACAGCCTTGAGCAACCCGACGACTTATGGCAAACCGAGCTTGCACAAAACACGCACTCCGTTGACTGGGTGGCGTTGCAAGAGCACTTTACCAGGCTCCTAGCTTCTGAGAGCGTCATCGAATCAGTACACAAACAGATTCAAGAGTGGAGCGGACGCAGTCAAGAGATCCAGCAAGAAGTACAGAGTATTGTCAACAACAATCTATATGCAAACAATCCTCTGCGTCACGAAGACGAACTACGGGAAAAGCTTGGCCGCATTGAGGCGTTGTTTGTGAAGCATCAGAAAATCATCGGTGAATTCTCGAATACGAATGCCGAAGTTCATCGGCGCTGCGATGAACTCTCACTAGCCCTCAGCCAACAGTCTCTGGCGAGTCGAAAGCAATCGCTGAAGAGCATGGAGCTCGAGACGAGAGGGCTTCAGATTGCGGAGGCCCTATTGCTGCAGATTGCCCAACAGCAATGGCAAGAGGTCAGCGATAAGGTGCGGGTGGCTCAATTTATGGCAAAGAGTTTCCCCAACGTAGCAAACGAAAACTCAGGGCGAACGATAAATCTCTTCAAAGAAGACGGACAGTTCCTGGCGGCCGAGAACGTACGGGCTGAGGGCATTTTTGCACACGGCGACGTACGCGAAAGCTTTCGAATGGACATGTTCGCCGGCTTTCATGAAGATGCAGAATTCCAGATGGATTCCACTTGGTACTACACATTTGCATCACCTGAAAATTGGATTGCAGTTCACGTCGACGTCGCACGTGAACGCCTGCATAGCAACTTAGAGCTAGTTGTGCTATCACGAGAGCTGGAGCAAACTTCCCCAAGTGATCGTGCGAACGGCAATAATTGCTTGCCTTGTGCCCAAGACATGCTTGTTAGACAAGACTTTGCCACTCGCATCGTGATACAGGAACAACCAGAGGACAACCTTTCAGGGCTGATGGAACTGAGAGCAAACAGATTTGGTCCGCAAACATTCTTCTCCGAAGTGTTCGACTACGCTTTGCAGAAGGCGGGCAGGCAGGATTTTGC
>PKCQ01000641.1 GCA_002862265.1 Planctomycetaceae bacterium
TGAGCTCGATCGCGCGACTCTGATGTTTCTTGCGAGTGATGACGCCCTTTTGCTCCAAGGCTCGAAGATGACACAGCACTCCGTTGGGCGATTTGATGTCCATGTGCTCGCCAATCTCGCGGACCGTCGGACCATACCCGCGCTCGAGAATCTTCTCTCGTACAAAGTCGTAGACGCGTTGCTGTTGCTTGGTGAGAGGTCGAGACATCGTTACTATTTTGAGAGTGAGTCTTGCAGAAATGCCGAGAGCGTGAAGTTATAATCTACTTCACAAATGTACAGTGCTATCTTAGCTACTGTTGAATAGACGGGCTAAGAGGAGGCGAATTAAAAGAATCCGCTCTCGAATAGGCCGCTCTTCGTCCGGTAGAGCGAGTGGTTTTCTAGGTCTAGCAGGAAGTGCGGGCGCTTGAGGAAGTCTCCACCAGGCACGCTCATTTTCTTACCGCTGATGGCACCACTGAAGAACGATATTGGCACATCTTCAAACTCTGCCGCTTCTATCGAGAAAGTCGGAAGGACTGCGTTCTGAGTTTTGAGCTTCTAGCCGCCTGAATCGGTCAGCTCGCATTCCTCGATGATCTAAAGATATTGAATGGCTTCATGTCGAGCGACGAATTCATCATCGAGCAGGGCAAAGCTGCTGTTGCCAGAATGGAGCAGAAAGGAGTTTGATATCTGTTGGTTGCCGAGTTGGAGGTTCACATCGATGAGCATCGCTCCGATCTCGACTAGTGCGGGTAAACGCTTCGAGCCCTGTAGCTTCTCGGGAGGTGATTCATGGAGGCGAATCACGTTGCTTGCCCAGGCCAATTCGGCGAAGTTACATTCGAGTTGTAGTGTTCCAAACTTGCCATTGGTCTCGTGGCAAGACTCGTACTTTGAAAGAGCGTTGCTTCCTTTAGAAGAAGCGGCCCGATCGATAGCGAGCATCCTTTACTAAAGGTAGTTGTGGATTTGTCCGTTCAGGTCTCCACAAGAACCTCTTTTGCGACATATGCTGATGGCGATTCCTCGCATGACTTGATCGTAAGAGAGGCGTCAAAAGTTGCCGTATGGAACATTAAGTTGACTTGCGCGTCGTGGTTGACGATTGAGGAAACAGAGATGCTGTTCCATTTCGTTCGCTCGAGGGAATATCCATTTGAGCTGTCTCGTTTTCTCGGCACGAGAGTTCTTGATACCACGAACACGTTGGACTTCAGGTCAAGGTTCAATGCCGACTCAGTCAGCGTTTTGTTGCCTAGGAAACCACCGCTGATGAATCTTTCAAAAGCTACTGGCATGAAACTATACAACTCGGCATGACTGATTCTTTTGCCGGGCAGCTCCTTTGTTCCGATGCGGATCAGCATTTCACTCGCTTTGTGATGAGCAGGCACTGCGTCGCCAAACCGCTTGGCGTTGTAAGCGAGCTCTTTGCTGTTCGCATCTGTCAGTCGATCGTGCTGACACCTAGATGTCAGCAAAGCAAACGGACTGCAGCCAGAATTGTAGAAGGACTGTATGTCGTCCCTTCTATCTGGCCGGTCGAACATGATTCGATGCTCCTTGAAATCGAGTGGAGCAAGATCTCGCAGCGATTCGAGCTCTTTCGAGCAACTTTCCGCTAGCCGCATTTCCTGCGCCGGAATGTCGATCTCACTTACTTTCTCGGCTAACAGATCCGCCCCAAAACATCCGATGATATTGATTGCTTCAAGCTCTCATTTGATCGGCCTGTTACGTGGATGGACCCAACCCTGATCAAGCTTGATGCGGTTCCCTGCAACTTATATTTCAAAACTGTCGACACGCGCCGTTCCATCATCGTCCGCGAGCGAAAGATCGAGCCCGGATTCCTGAAGCGACTGAATAGATCCGGAACGGATGAATATACTGGGGCTACAAGTATCAATTGCATGTAGAGTTGATTGGGAACCCGGGGCACTTTGGCGGGGAGCAGTATCGCCGCATGTGGGTCGTTGGGTTTGCCTGAAACCCACTCAAAAGGAATCTTGTGTAGCTGTCCGCGAAGCTAAGTCGATGCGGCGTTTCGCGAAAAACTGGGATTCGAAGGAAAAGAATCCCGCGATTACGCCGAGGATACCGAGCAGGAAAAGTCCCCGAAGACTTAGTCAGTTCGCTTGAGGATACGTTTCGTTCGCGGCTTCATTCTAGGCTGTCCACGGGCAGCTTCTGATGGAGATAGGACCGGAGCAAAGCCAGGCTCTGCCCGGTTTCGTAAGCGACAGATAGATATTGGCTATCGGGCGAAATTTTTTAGAACGCAGTTTGCTTCGCGTCTTGAACCTGCTCGCGCTCAGGCATGTTCTTGTAGTGTTCGTCCAGCGGATAGCAGCCGCTTACGATTCCACTGCGCGGCGCGGTTGTGCAGTCGCTAAAGGTGCGGCAGATGAGTTTTCGAACCGGTGGCCTGCCAGCCAAGGTATCACGTGGCATCTCCGAATAGGATAAGAACATTCGCCCCAAACCGACGAAATCGACCTGCTGCTCTCTAACCAGAGCCTGTGCCACCCCTGGCAAGAATTCTTGTAAGTAGCTGTACCCGGAGCCGACGATAGGCAGGTCGGGAAAGGCAGTTTTCATCTCTCCGACATACTGAAAATGCCGGGCCACTCCAACCAACGGATCTTCTGGAGGTAAGTAACCATCACTTGGAGGAAAGATCGCGGGGCGTTGGAAGTGCGGGTTGTAGTAAGGGCTCGCCGCCGTGTAGTTTAGAATCTCAACGCCTTCGTCGATGAGCATCTGCACTAACTGCTTTGGCTCCGTCAAATCGACCTCTAGCGGATTCTGTGGGTTTGCCCCAAAACCGAAAGAGTATTCGTCCGCTGCGTTCCAATCCCAGGGCTCGCCGACGTTGTCCTCTGAATTGGGGCGATAGGGGAGGGAATCGAATAGGCTTAGTCGAACGCCTACAAACAAATTCGGACACTCACTGCGTATTCGTTGTATTATCGTTCGCATCACCAGTGATCGGCCTGCCAGGTTGCCACCGAATGGTCCGGGGCGACTGCGAGCGCTTAGGAACTCGTGCAATAGATAGCCGTGACAAGCCTTTACATCGACAAACTGAAATCCAAGGCTATCCGCCAACTTGGCCGACTGCACGTAGTCCTCGATCAGTTGTTCCAGTTCCGTATCGGTCCAGACAACGGAATCGTCGCTCGGGTCGATATTGAATTTCGCGTCCAGCAGAGGGTGGTGATAGGCGATCCGTGGTTCCCAACGCTTATGGTCATTCGGCTTGCAAAATCGACCTGAATGAGTCAGCTGCAATCCGATGCAAAGGTCATCGGTGCTTAAGTCAGATTCTTGGTGCCCCGCGAGTAAGGTCTGCCGCAGTTGCTCCAAGCCCTTGGCGTTGCTCGGTGTTCCAAGCGTCTGATTGGGATTGGCTCGGCCGTTTGGCTGCACCGCCGCAGCCTCACCGCCCCAAATGAGTTTCGCGCCACTTTCACCAAAGCGTCGCCAACGCCGCAACGTCAACTCGCTGGGACTTCCATCTCGATGAGCATCCCAGCCTTCCATCGGGTGAATACACCACCGATTTCCAATGTTGTGCCCCGCGATCCTCATCGGATCTGCGAGCGGAGAATCCTGTTCGGAAGAGAGCAAATCGTTGTCGCATGGGAAATTCACGCCAAGCTCATTCAGATGAGCCTTGAGCTTTTCAACGGTCCGCAGCTGGGCGATTTTGGGGTACTTCGGAGCAGGCATGGGTGTCTATTGAGTTCTCGTTGTTTTCGCGGGGCAAGACGCGATGGGATATAGGAATCGGACGTAAGTAGGGAAGCAAAATCGTCTTGCTGATGTATCGAGTGAGAAGAAAGAGGAGACTAGATTTCAGCTTCACGTATAACTTGCAGATCAACGTGAGAAAGTCGAAAGCTTCTTCGGGAACCATCGCGAGAGAAATGGATCATCACGGAACGCTTCTTGCCGTTTCCATGATCAGCGATAATCTCTCCTTTGCCGAGTTTTTCGTGCTCGACAACACAGCCCACCCGAATTCTGGCATCTTGTTCGTCGTTGGCTGTCATCAAGTCTGCGGCAGACATAAGGTTGCCAAGGCCTTTGGGAATCTTGGCTACCTTGCGCATGTGAGCGGCCAGCTCATCGGGTGGCAGCTGGCAATCGTCGTCCTCCGTCTGTGTCTCATCTGACGCACCGGAGTGCTCCTCGACTTGGCTGTATTCATCCCAATCTGTTGGCCGCTGTGACTGATCCACATCGTATCCGTCAAAACCACTGCCACCAATGTTCGAATCGCCGTGACCGTAGTACTGCGTCTTGTCAACAATCTGCAGTTCCGTCTTCGGTAGCTCCATCAAGAATGAACTCGGCACTCCAGACTCTTGTCCCGAGAAACCGCGTCTGACCGCATAGCTAATCTGCAGTTGACTTTCCGCTCGTGTGATTCCGACAAAGAACAGCCGACGTTCTTCTTCGAGTTGCATCGGGTCATCTTTACTGCGTGAGTGCGGCAAGATGTTTTCTTCGACAGCCGCGATGTAAACGTTGGGGAATTCAAGACCCTTGGCAGCGTGCAGTGTCATTAAGGTGACTTGATCGCCGCCGTTCTTCATGCGATCAGCGTCGGACTGTAAGGCTGCGAACTCCAGAAACTTTTCTAAAGCCGATTGCTCATCCTCAAGTCCATTTTTGCGATCTAGACCTTCGTCGATCTCTTGCGCTTCGGTCAATAGCTCGTCGAGATTAGCGAGTACATCTGAATCTCCGTCATTGCCTGCTTTCGTCTGCTTGGCTAGGTGTTCGCGATAACACGTTAATTCAATTGTCGTTTCTAGTAGATCAACAAGCGGCCCGTGCACGAGTTCGCAGAGTTGATCGTAGATCTTGAGGAAACCTCGCACGGCTGTGACCGCACGTTTGGAGAGTAAAGCATGCTCGCAGCACTGACAGCAGGCAGCCAAGAGCGGCAGACCTTGCTGCGATGCATACTCCTGCATCTTTGCTACGGTTTGCTTACCGATTCCACGGGCTGGCGAATTGATCGCTCGCTGTAGAGCCACATTGTCTTCTGGATTGTGAATCAACAATAAGTACGCTACGAGATCCTTAATCTCTTTCCGCATGTAGAAACGATAGCCGCCGATCAGCTGAAACGGCAGATGCCGCCTCATCAAAGCGTGCTCGAACAGGCGAGAATGTGCATTGGTGCGATAGAGGATCGCAAAGTCACTGAGCGCTGCGCCGCCTTCGTTCAATGTCGCAATTTCTTCCGCGATATCCTCCGCTTCTTGCCTTGCGGAAGGAAAAATTGCCAAGCGAACTGAACGCCCAGACTCTCGAGTTGGAAGTAGCTGCTTCTCTTTGCGATGAGCATTGTGTTGGATTAAGAAGTCGGCGGTAGACAATATCTCAGGTGTGCTGCGGTAGTTGTCTTCCAGACGCACAACTCGCAATGCGGGATAATCACGTTCCAGGTTCGAGACGTTTTTTGCGTTCGCTCCACGCCAGCCGTAAATTGACTGATCCGGGTCTCCGGTGGCGGCCAAGTTCGGCTGGTCGACGCAAAGATGCCGCAGGATGACGTACTGAGCTAAATTCGTATCCTGGTATTCGTCGACCAATACATGAGACAAGCGTTGATCCCACTGCATTCGTAAATCGGGGTTGGATCGCAGTAAGATAGCTGTGTGCATCAGCAGGTCGTCAAAATCAACCGCACCGTTCTTAAGTAGCTCTTGCTGGTAGTAGGGATAGACTTGCCGCACAGCATGTTCGTCACTCGACAGAGCTTCAGCTTCGAGAATTTCAGGTGTCACCAAGCGATTCTTGAAATAACTGATTCGATTGGCCAGCTTGCCCAATGAGATATGCGTAAGCTCGAAGTTGGAAGTCTTGACCGCAGTCTTCAGCGCAATTTCAGCGTCGCTCGCATCGTAGATGCTGAAGTTTTCCGGGAGTCCAACCAAGCCTGCGTAACGCCGAAGCAAGCGAACACAGAAGCCATGAAAAGTGCCCATCCAAAGCGAGTCTGCATCGTCGATCAACCGCCTCAGTCGCGACTGCATCTCTTGAGCAGCTTTATTGGTGAAGGTCAGCGCTAGGATGCTGCGAGGATCGATGCCTTGTTCTATCAGATATGCAATACGATGCGTCACGACACGCGTTTTGCCACTGCCCGGACCGGCCAAGACCATCAGCGGTCCGTTCACATGGGTGACCGCAGCAACTTGTGAATCGTTCAGTCCTTTTAACAACTCCTTCGAACTCATCGTAATGCTAGCAATTGCTCCTTGGAAAACGCGCGGAAAGCCGCAAATGTCTGCGGCTGTGATTGGTGAGTATGCCTATCATGTTATACTCTCGTGCCTCGATCTTCGGAACGAGCCGAAGTGAGCGTCCATGGATTCAAGGATTTGGAATAGGAGGGACTCCCGATGGCACGCACTAGGATTCCAATTAGTCAGGCAGACGAAGAGGTTCGAATCAAACGCGAGCGACTCGAATTGAGCACCGCCGAAATCGGTCTGGCCGTGCGAACGACAAATTGCCTTGAGGAAAAAGGCATCTTTACCGTTCGTGATCTTCTTCAGAGTACGCCGAAAGATTTGCTCAGCATTTCTAATTTTGGCGAGAAGACACTTGAAGAGGTTTATGCTGCTCTGGAAAAAATCGGCTACTACCGGCCGAACCACCAGCAGCCGCGATAGTTTCATCATCGTCGTTGGCCGCGTCCACTTTGATTCTGCCA